>JAJWOJ010000326.1 GCA_021635425.1 Clostridiales bacterium
ACTTCGAGAAGAAGAGAAAGAAACGATGAAGGCGATGCCGAAGGCGAGAAGCCCAGAAGAGAAAGAAGAAGAGACGCAAGACCTGCTCAGGACGATGATGAACCCAGAGAATGGAATGAAGGCGGCGTAAGCGGCGTTTCTCTCGGAGATCTTATCAACAAATAAAATAATTAAAGAGATTTATATAAAAAGAGCTTGATATTGCATCAGGCTCTTTTTAAAACCCCCTCTCGCTTGTATTTCAAACGAGAGGGGGTTTTGTCTTTATTTATATATCTTGTTAATCTAACGGAGATAATACGGTGACGTGGTTTTTTTCGAGGAATTTGTTGATTCTTTCAAAACAGAACGTCATTACTTTTCCTATTATCGAATCGAACTGTATAAGACATATCAATATCGCGATAAATTTCCAGTTTCCTTCTTTAAAACCCGTTAAAAGATTGGGTAAATCTTTGAAAAGCGTCGGCATTACGAATATCATCAGAACAGAGCATGAAGTCATAATAATTGCCGTAACGATTGTTTTATACATATCGTATGGTTTACAGATGATTACGAAATATGCCGTTCCGCCGAACGTAAGCGCGGCAACCAAAAGCGTGTCATACATTTTTGGCGTGATCTCGTTGAAGTTAATCCCGAACGACTTTATCAGCTGAAACGCAAGAACGTTAAACAGAAGTATGGTTGCGCCGGGTAGAGCATGCGAGAAAAGATATCCGATAAATTTTCCTTTAACCTTGTTTGTATTCGGTTGCATCGATAAAGCAAAAGAACCGAAGCCGATGACTACAAATTCAAGCAACGTCATCATGTTGCTCTTGAACGGGAATAAGTTTCCGCCGATAATCGATACTATTGCGAGAACCATTGTAAAAATAGTTTTCATAAGGAATAACGACGACGATTTTTCGATGTTGTTTATAACCCTTCGACCTTCCCCGACAACGTAAGGAATAGAATTGAAGTTGTTATCCATAAGCACGATATGAGCGATGTTTTTCGTCGCGTCGCTGCCCGTAGCAACCGTAATCGAACAATCCGACTCTTTCATTGCGAGTATGTCGTTTACGCCGTCTCCCGTCATTGCGACGGTGTGACCTGCGGATTTCATCGATTTTATAAGGAGAGCTTTTTGATCGGGCGTAACTCTGCCGAAAACGTTGTATTTATTTGCAATGTTTATAACTTCGCGTTTGGATAACCCTTCCAGAGAAACGAATTTATCTGCGCCGTCAACTCCGGCGCGCCTTGCAACTTCCGAGACGGTTAACGGGTTGTCTCCCGAAATAACTTTGATTGCGACGTCGTTTTTCTTGAACCATTCGATTGTTTTAATAGCGTCTCGCCGAATGTTGTCGCTCAGCATTATTATCGCAAACGGCTCGATGTTTTTCGGAATACGATCGTCTGAAATCATTTTGTCCGACTTTGCAAGCATCAGAACTCGTTGTCCCATAGAAGTGTAGTGATCGATTTGTTTTGCGATTGCTTCGTTTAAGCTTTTTCCTTCAAAAACAAATTCAGGTGCGCCGAGGATAAAAGTACCGACGTCTTTCATTCCGCTCATAAACGAAACCGCCGAATATTTTTTTTCGGAAGAAAACGGAATAAGATTTTTTGCTATGAGCTTCGGTGTGCTTCCGAAATAGTTTTTCAAGGCTCTTGCCGTCGTATTGTTATCGCCGAGTGCCGCTTGCATCGATGCGACTATGTCGTTTATCGTGAACTCGTAAGTCGTGTCGAAAAGATTATAGTCGGTGACCTGCATTCTGCCGTCGGTAATCGTTCCCGTTTTGTCGAGACAAAGAACGTCAACCCTTGCGAGCATTTCGAGCGAGTACATATCCTGAACGGAAGTATGCCTGTTTGCAAGCCTGATAACGCCTACGGCTAAAGCAAGCGTTGTCAGTAAAAGCATTCCCGAAGGAATCATTCCGATAACGACGGACGTCGTACTGCTTACCATTTGTACGATACCCTCCGCCGTGAGATTACCGTTAAGGTAAAACAGCGGATTGTTGTGTTCGGCGATTGCCCGATAATTCGTATATAAAACGCCTGCCGTAATCGGGACTATCAATATACCGATTATTTTTATTATCCAGTTCAGCGTTATCATAAGTTCGCTGTGCGGACTCTGGTATTTTTTTGCTTTTGCGGAAAGCCTCTGGATATATCTTTTTTCGCCTACTTTATCCGCAACCATAAAGGCGTTGCCGCCGACGATGTAACTTCCCGACAAAAGAACGTCGCCGTTTTTCTTTCTCACGGGTCTCGATTCTCCCGTAAGCATAGATTCGTTAACTTCGACGTAGCCTTTTAAAATCGTTCCGTCAACGCAAATCTGATCTCCGACGGATACATTGATAACGTCGTCGAGAACCACGTCGGTAACGGGGATTTTAGACAATTTTCCGTTTCTTAACGCCGTTGTTGTGGGTTGGTTTAATATCGAAAGTTTTTCGATGGAAATTTTAGCCCTGATTTCCTGAGAGATACCGATTATCAGATTCATAGCGTAAACTATTACAAAGAAATAGTTTGAAAGAACCCTCTCTCTCGCAACAACAAGCGCAACAACGCAAAGGACGCATAAAAGATTGAAAAACGTAAACAAATTTGAAGTTATTATCTGGAAATAAGTTTTTGAATAGGTTTTTTCTTTTTCGTTTGTAAGTCCTTGCGCAACTCTCAGCGCGATCTGATCGCCGGATAGTCCCGTGCCGATATCCGGCGAAAAACGATCGTCGTCGTTTACGGTAATTTGCCCTTTTCGCTTGCGGCTGTGTTTAAGGTGGGGTTTAATATAGCCGTCGATAACTTTATCGGCTATATTATCCGTCAGGTTGTCATTATTTTTATTATCCATGTATACCTTTTGAATGTTATTATATCGCAGTTTTATAATTTCGACAATATGTAAAAG
>JAJWOJ010000327.1 GCA_021635425.1 Clostridiales bacterium
AAAATGGTTGCACGAACATATTGCAACAATCGTTTTATGCGCCATAGCGTGGATTGGCATTATGATATTGCTGACATTAAAAACACGTGGCAACGACGCATTTCTGATTTTGGGCGCGATTGGCAGTTTACTTGCCGTACTTTTCTATGTCGTTCTGTATAACCGCATGATGGCGTATATTGAAAATCACGCATATCAGAATCCCGACAACGAAACAGACAATAGAAACAAATAGACTTTATCAGATATTTAAATCATATAATGAATGGCGACATCAAAAACAAAGCCAATTAAAAACAAACAAAACTTAAAAAAGAGCGGCTCTCTAAAAGAGTCGCTCTTAATTTATGTTTATTATTGTTTAAAGATTATTTAGATGATTCGGTAACAAGTTCCTTATAAGCTTTTTCGTTATAAGTTATATAACTGTTTGCGCCTTTCTTACCGCTCGTATCCTTGGTGTACTGCTTGATGAAACGATCTGCCTGAGCGGAAACGTAATTGCTTTCGATAAGAGAAACGTTTGCTTCTTTGAAGTTATATGCAACGGTTCCCTTAACGTCTACGTCTTTAACGAACTGAGCCTTGCCTGCGTCGTCGAGAGAATAATATCCGTCGTCGCCTTCGGTGGTCGTGCAGATGAGGACGTGCAAGCCGAAAGACTCGGACATGAACATTACAACGCTGCCCTCGCCGCCTTCTACGGCTTCACCCGCCGCTTTGACGAATTCGGTAACGTACTGATCCTTCGAAGTGAAAGGCGAATAGAGATATCCGCGATATTTGTTGAAGTTACCCGTGTCGGTGCTGTAAGCGAACTTGATATCTTCGAATCTGTTGAGAATTTCTTTGCGAGCCGCATAATCTTTTTCGGCATAATTGCCGATTTTAGCTACTTTGCCAAGCTCGAGATTTACTCCGAGCGCGCTGTTTACCATTCCTACGAAATCGGTGTATTTCATTTCGTTGGGAGTAACCGCGTCGTAAGTGAACTTAAGTTCGAGCTTATCGTCGTCCGTTTCTTCGGTGAACGCGTGAACGCCTTCGATGTTGCCCGCGTACGTTGCGAGGTTCCATTCTTTATCGGCGGTGTTATAAACGTATTTATCGGAGAAAGTGAAAGTGTTATCCTGTACGTTGTAAGTTCCGTAATTGGATTTAACCCAGCTTGCTCTGAGATCTTTTGCTACTATTCCGTCTGCCAAAGTTTCAACATATTTGGCAATTTCCGTTTTCGTGATATCCTTCTCTGCTTTCTTTTTGGTTATCAAAGCTTTCTGAGCTTCGGTATACTCTACAACGAGGTGAGAAACATAGCCGTAACCGCGACCCGAATTGTAAACGACGAATTTGCTGGAAGAAACTTCGCCGAGAGCGGTTTCGAGCGAGGAAGTGTTTCCGCCGTATTCCGACCCTTGCTTTTTGCCGAGTTCCTTATATTGTTCCCAAAGCTCGTCGGAAGTAGCGGTCTGCTGCGCTCTCAATGCCTTTTCGTAAACGTCTACAAGCTTGCTGTCAAGCGCGGACTGAACGGAATTTTTGAAATAATCGAGCTGTAAAACGGATAAAACCGTGGGAACGCCGTCTTCTTCATAGAATTTTTCATCGGTAGCGTCTGTCTCCAGAAGACCTAAATCCTGAAGCCTGTTATAACCTTTCTTGAACGCTTTAAGCCTGTCGCCTTCGATTTTAGCGTTAAGACCCGTCTTATCGTCGTTGATCTTCTTAAGGCAAGCTTCAACGTCTATCTTCTCTTCTTCCGCGTCCATCGTGGGAGTGGTTCTTGCCGTGTAAGTAAGCTCTTCGTGGTTATGCTCGTGATCATCATCGTCTTCCGCAAACGAATCGATAAACGAATTGAGATTATCGATTCCGTCCGAAACGGCTTTTAAAATCTCGTTAACGTCGCCTACGAATCTGAAGGAAGCGTCGGTTCTTTTAAGGTCGCCCTTGTATGCGTTTTTAACTGCGGTTTCAAGCTCTTTGATATAACCTACGTCGCCGACGTTTTTCTTTGCGCCCGCGATATCGTTATCGGAAGCGATGAGCGAAAGGAACGCTTCGCCCTTTCCGTCGTTCAGTTTCGCAACGTCTTCTACCGTGAGAACTTTAACGTCATCTTTATAAACGCTCTCTTTAAGATTGCCTGCAAGCTCTTTTTTAGACTGCTGAATGATAACGGCGTTGTTAACGAGGTTATCCAGAACGAGCTGATAAGCTTTAGCCGTCGTATAACCGTATTGCTGAACGTAATAATAACCGTAAGACAAATATCCCGCAACTATATCGCGCTTATAGATATCGGATTTAACGCCGTTTACGTCGCCTTTCGAAATATCAACCGAAACGGCAACCTGCGCCATGTCTCTGTCCTTATTGACTTCGAAAAGCGCGCATCCCGCGAGCGTTCCGAACGCAACAGCGACGAGCGACACGACCGCAATGAGTTTAAACAATAATTTTCTCATAATGTTCTCCTGTCAAGTAAAGGAATTCCGTAACAAAACCCCGCAAGCGGGATTACGCTCTTCTCCCTTATACTTTACGTAATGACAATATTATACTAAATTTATCCGACGATTGCAAGTGAATGTAAGGCGTTTATCGGTCTTTTTTAACAATTTATCAAAAAATTTTTTTCTACCCGCAAACAATTGCGTTTAAATCCGCAAGAAAAACCGATTTTATGCAGAAACAAGCATTTTATGCAGCCGATTAAAAAGAAAAGAATCCGAGCATGACCGATGCGGTGTCGCGCGGGGTTTTGCGAAGCGAAAATTCCAGAACGGGATTTTCCGCAAAGCCGAGCGTAACGTAACCTTTCGCGCCGTTTATCCTGTCTAAAAAACCTTCTTCTTTCAAACTGTCAAGCCCGTTTAAGGCAACGAAAGCATGCTTGCCCGAAAGGGAAA
>JAJWOJ010000328.1 GCA_021635425.1 Clostridiales bacterium
TAAAATAAATTAGACGACTTTATTTGTTAAATAAAAGAAATTTTTATTTATCGGTTTAAATCGGCAAAAAATCGCTGTTTTCAAAAAGGGCGGAGAAGCGCCGTTCTTTACGGAAACGACCTTTCGATTATTTATTATAAGAAACGCATCGGGGAAAGGAATTTCCTTTTAAGTTTCGTTCAAGGAGAAATATGGAAAAAGTAAGAACCAGATTCGCACCCAGCCCCACGGGCTTTATGCACCTCGGCGGTCTTCGTACCGCGCTTTACGCTTATCTTTACGCTAAATCCAACGGCGGCGATTTTATTTTAAGAATAGAGGATACCGATCAGCAACGCTACGTGGAAGGAGCGGTAGAGCTTATTTACAGTTCGCTTAAGGGTTCGGGGCTTATTTACGACGAAGGACCGGACGTCGGCGGAAATTACGGACCTTACGTTCAGAGCGAAAGAAAGGAAATTTATCATAAATACGCCAAAAAGCTCATCGAACTCGGCGGGGCGTATTACTGTTTCTGCTCGAAAGAAAGGCTTGAATCTCTTACGGATGAAAACGGCAACAGGAAATACGACAAGCATTGCCTGCATCTTTCAAAAGAAGAGGTTGAAAGGCGTCTTGCCGCGGGCGAACCGTACGTTATCCGCCAGAATATTCCGTCCGAGGGCGTAAGCGAATACGAGGATATGATTTACGGCACGATAAGAGTGGACTATGCCGACCTCGAGGATAATATCTTAATAAAGAGCGACGGAATGCCCACGTATAACTTCGCGAACGTAATAGACGATCATCTCATGGGCATTACGCACGTTATAAGAGGCACGGAGTATCTTTCGTCCACGCCCAAATACAATCTTATGTACGACGCGTTCGGTTGGGAACGCCCCAAATACATTCACCTTCCCACGATCATGAAGGACGCGACGAGAAAACTCTCAAAGAGATACGGCGACGCGAACTTCGACGATTTCGTTAAAAAGGGCTATTTAAAAGAGGCTATCATCAACTACGTCGCCCTTCTCGGCTGGACGCCTAAGGATAATATCGAAAAGATGACTCTTCCCGAAATGGTTAAGATGTTTTCGCTTGACGGAATTTCAAAATCGCCTTCGATTTTCGACGAAATGAAGCTTCGCTGGCTCAACGGAGAATATATCCGCGAGCTTTCGGAAGACGATTTTTATGCGCACGCCCTTCCTTATCTCGAAAAATCCGCCGTATACGGCAAGTTCGATCTTAAAAAGATTGCAAAACTTCTTCACGGCAGAGTTGAGGTTCTGGGCGAAATTCCCGAGAAAATCGACTGGATTGTTTCCCTTCCCGAATACGACCTCGCGCTTTTCGACAACAAGAAGAACAAGACGGACAGAGAAGTTGCGAAAACTCTTCTTCCCGAAATTAAAGCTTGGCTTGAAGAAATCGACGATTTCTCGAACGACAATCTTTTCACGGCTCTCAGCGAAAAGGCAAAAGAGAAGGGCGTTAAAAGCGGCTCGGTATTCTGGATCATGAGAATAGCGATAACCGGTATGGCGGTAACTCCCGGCGGAGCAACGGAAATAGCCGAACTTTTAGGCAAAACCGAAACCCTCGCGCGTATAGACAAGTCGCTCGGATATCTTACAAAATAAATAAATTAAACCCTGTCCGATTGAAAAGCGGGATTCTGACGAATTGTCAGGATCCCGTTTTTTTTATAAAAAGTTCTGAAACGGCGAACTTATAAATAATGCAACGATATGAGCGGATTTTTTTAAAATATCCTCTTTGTTTTTGTCCGATTCCGAGTTGTTTATATGGCGGATAAAACAGACCGATGATTAGCAAATCGCCGCTTTAATCGACTTATACGCGGGTTTACGGCGAAGTTTTGTGTTTTTATGCGGCTTTCCGTTTTTGTTTGTATGTATTAAATGTTTAATTGCGGTTCAAGCCTGCCCGCGCTTTCCGGCGGAATTCTTTCGGCTTCATGTTCGTCGATTGTTCGAACGCGTGAGTAAAATGCGACGCGTCGAAAAAGCCGCATTCCTGCGCTATGAACGATATCGATTTGTCTGTGGACGAAAGCATATCCGTCGCGTGCGAAATGCGTATTTTTTTGAGATATTCAATAGGCGAAGTGTTGAAAACCTTTTTGAAATATCTGAAGAAGTTCGGCGTGGACATGTTTACTATTCTGGATAAGTCGTCCACCGTTATTTTCGAGAAATAATTCTCCTCCATATATTGCGTTGTCTTTAAAATAATGTAGTCCGCCGTGTTGTCGGGTCGGTTGTCCGTCACCGCGTATTTTTGGGATATTATCTTTGCGAGCCTGCATAAAAGACATACCGTTTTCAGTTCGAACATCACCCCGTCGTCTTCGGCGCGTTCTTTGTCTATCGCGATGAGTTCGTCGAAATCTTTTACGAAATCGCCTAATAGATTTTTTGAAAGGTTTATGTTCAACGATAGATTGTTGAACGCCTGACGAATCTGCGGTTCAACTTCGAACAGGATTTTTATCCCGGGGTATTTACCGAGCTGATATTTATATTTTTCCGTAATATCGTTTCCTATTATAAGATGAAAGAGTTGCGGTTCTTCGCCGTCCGCCCAATAGCCGTGTTCCGTGTACGGCGGAATCATAAAAATGTCGCCCGCTTTTGCCGGGTGGCTTTTATTGTTGAAATAATGACGGCATTCCCCTTTCGTTACGACGTTGAGTTCGTAATAGTTATGCGCGTGCATTAAAATGGGGTATGAAGAACGACCGTGATAATACGCGAACCCCTGCGAAAACGCCGACGCGTCGTCGAGCGTGTAAAACGGATTTTTGTGTCTTTCGAGATATTTCGGATAATTTGCTTTCATAATATTATTGATAGAATTTTACAAAAAAAAGAGATTATTATACAATTATTATAT
>JAJWOJ010000329.1 GCA_021635425.1 Clostridiales bacterium
TTCGCTTTTAGAGCATAAAGTCGCTATGATGAACCGCCTTGGAAAACTGCTGTGAAATGTACATAAAATAATCTAATTGATGTATTTTATTATACTACAAAAAGTTGCCAAAGTCAATATTTGCGCGGTCTGCTGAAATAAAAAGAAAAGTTTTGTTCATTCGTGACACTAATTGATGTATTTTCGCTGTCTGCTTGTTCGCCGAATAGATTATTCGCTGAACAAAATCAACGAAAAAAATTCATTAGAACAGAGGTTACGTTTATGCAAAATGAAAAAAAGGTTGTGCCTACAATAGTTTCAATTTTTTCAGGATGTGGCGGGTTAGATTTGGGCTTTCATATGGAAGGATATCGAACAATTTGGGCAAACGATTTTGCAGAGTGGGCTGTTGCCTCATTTCGCGAAAATTTAGGCGATGTCATTCATTATGGAGACATTACAAAAATAGATCCTTATACAGATAAAACTATACCTGATTGCGATTTGGTTTTAGGTGGTTTTCCTTGCCAAGATTTTTCCGTTATATGGAAACAACCGGGCTTGAATGGAAAGCGTGGCGGATTATATAGACATTTTCTTGAATTTGTGGATGCTAAAAAACCAAAGGCGTTTGTCGCTGAAAATGTAAAAGGGCTACTTACCGCAAATAAACATAAAGCAATCGAGACAATTATTCACGATTTTGAAAGCATTGCCCCCGGCTACATAGTAAAACCGCATTTGTATAATTTTGCGGAATATGGTGTTCCGCAATTTCGCGAAAGATTACTTATTGTTGGAATCAGAGTTGATACAGGGTTTGATTTCAAGCACCCAAAGCCCACACACGGACCAAACGGAACTTTGCCATACGTTACGGCAGGACAAGCCCTTCAAGGAGCATTAGATGTTCCGTATAATAACGAGCGTATCAACTGTAAAGAAAAAACTCGTCAAATGTTGGAATTGATACCCGAAGGCGGTAATTTTACCGACATTCCAAGAGATAACCCCCTTTATGTGAAGGGAATGATTTCTCACGTTTATCGCCGTATAGACAGAAATGAGCCGTCAAAGACAATTATCGCCGCAGGCGGTGGCGGAACGTGGGGATATCACTATCCTGAACCGCGCCCACTTACAAATAGAGAACGTGCAAGATTACAATCGTTCCCTGACGATTTCAAATTTATGGGAAATATCACGGAAGTTCGTCGCCAAATCGGAAATGCTGTTCCGCCTGTTGGCGTGCGTGCTGTTGCAAAAAGATTGATGCCACTCTTTACGGGCGATTATACCCCTGTGAATTTGCAAGAAAAATACGAGCATTTGAGAAGTCTTACAGTAAAAGAACGTTTGGATCTTGTTACACAAGAAATGGAGTAATATTATGGATTTTTTATTTTCAAATTATAATCCGTTGAAAACTTCATCCCAAACGTTCGCAGATTCTTTTTATAGTCTACTACCTCAAACGGACAAACTTGATATCGCTGTCGGATATATCACATCGGATTCATTGATAGAACTGCAAAAAGCCGTAGAGTTAAATCACGTACAAAAGTTGAATCTAATCATCGGAATGCACTATATCGAACAATTTACTCAAGTTGAGTACAAGTCCGCCGTTAAACTGAATGAATTTTTACGCGACAATGGGGCTGGCGAAGTTCGGTTGGTAACACCATTCCGTTATCACGGAAAATTATATTCATTCCAAAAGGGAGACAAAACATTCGCCGGTATTATCGGTTCAAACAATTTAAGTAGTATTGTAGATTGTCAAAACCGAATATATGAATCTTCCATACTTATCAATGATGAACTGTCGCTTGCAAAAATGCAAGGGTTTATTTCCGATTTAAGAGATAAAGCAACCGAAAATATTGCGAATTTGAATATAAATACTTTTAAGACCGGAAATCCGATATTGGAAGGACAAGACTTTGTATCAAAAGTTTCCCCGCAAGAATTGGCGCAATGTCTTGCCTCTCTAACAGATGTTAAATTCGATATTCCCATAAAAGATACACCGCAAAGCAATTTGAATGTATTTTTCGGCAAAGGTCGTGAAACAAAATCTACGGGCGTTATAAAACCTCGTCATTGGTATGAAGCGGAAATAATTGTTTCAAAAGCGATTACTTCATTAAATGGATACCCAAAAGCGCAAACCGATTCCGCCTCGTTTGACGTTATTACTGATGATGGGTGGAAATTTAGATGTAAGGTTAGCGGAGATTATAGTAAAAATTTTCGTTCTGAAGGAGATTTGCGTATTTTAGGCAAATGGCTGAAAGGTAGATTGGAAAATGCGGGCGTTCTTTCTGGTATAACCCCTGTTACCGCACAAGAATTACAGGAATATGGACGTTGTAACTTTTCAATGACAAAAACGACGATACCAAACTTATGGTATCTTGATTTTAAGGTGTAAAATGATGAAAAATTGCCTTCAAAACTATCTAAACAACATAGCGGTAAAAAATCCTTCGCTTGCCGCTGCAATAAAACAAACGACAGACGATATAGTTCCCGAATATATAGCGAATTTTTCATTCAAAGAACACGTTGTCAGTTTACTCGTCGGCGACGTTCAAAGTGGCAAAACAAGCCATATGTTCGGACTTATGTGCGCTGCTGCCGATGAAGGATTTCCGATATTTCTATTACTAACGACAGATAACGTTTTATTGCAACAGCAAACATACAAACGCGCTCAAAGAGATTTGACTGATTTTTGTGTGTGTGACGAAACGGAATACATAAAATTTTGCCAAAACAATTTAAAAAAGCCGTCTGTCATCGTATTAAAGAAAAATACCAACATATTGAAACAATGGAAGAACAATCTTGCCTCTACTCATTTTTGCGCAGGAAACG
>JAJWOJ010000330.1 GCA_021635425.1 Clostridiales bacterium
TTCGTTGGCTTTGCCGAGAGCTTTGACGTAATCGGCATACGAGCAACCGTTCACTTTCATAAAATGCGCAATCGCCTTGTCCTCGTCGCCCATAAGCTGAGTTCTGCCGATATGAATTACGCTGTGGCACGAATGACATACGGCGATTACGTCTTCGAGTTTCTGAATTCCGTTCTTCTCGTCGTAACTCCACCTTTCGTGCGCTTCGAGCCGCGTAGCAGGTCTGCCGCAAATCATACATTTCCCGCCCGCGCGGGCATAAGCGTCGCGCCTTACCACGTCCCATTGCTTGGGCTTTAAAATACTTCTCAGATTTGAATACCAGCACCCGTCCGGCACAAGCTCAAAATCGAGTTTCAATTTTTTATCTGTTTTTTTATCGGTAAAATTTTCGTCCATCAATCCACGTTAAGTCCTTTCGATAAAAATCTGTAAGAGAAAAACAGCAAGAGAAAATCAAGCCCCGCAACGAGCAGAATGAAAAACCATAGTATAATATGAATAGAAACGTCGAAAAACCCGACAGTTGCAAGAAACGTTATTCCGAAAATAAGAACAAATTCGAGCGCGAAGCCGATTCCGAACAGAATACCTATCGCCGCACCCAATTTACCGCGCCGCGTTATGCGATTTCCGAGAAGTATTGCAAAAACGACTTCCGCGATGCCGAACATCGCCGCCGCAATTATAAGCAAAAACACCTCCGATATGATAAAAAACGTATCCGCCGTAAAATTTTTCAGCATTTCGGTAATCGCCGCAATAAATTCCGCTTTATCTCCGACCCATGAGATATTGAATACCGACACCATCAGAAAGCTCATCGACAGCATAAGCGACGCGCCGAATATAGCCATCCAGGCGATTATAACCAGAAGCCTGGCAAAGAACTGCTCTTTCATGCTTGCAGGCAAAGTAAACGTAAGGTATGCTTCGTCCGTCGCCACGGATTTATAAAACGAAACAAATAAAACAATCGCAAGCGCGGCATGGCCGCCGTATACGGCGGGAAAGGTAAACACGGTGAGTATTGCCGAAGCAATGTCGAGCCATGTCACTATTACGGGCATTGCTTTGCCATGAAAATTCGGATTTGGCAGCGCGGAATCATACAACCCCGAAATATACGACGACAGCGACGACAATAATCCCGTCACGATCGAAACGCCCAGAACTACCGCCATTATAATAAGAAAAGTTTTGGCGTTCTTTACGAACTCCGTTTTGAAAATCTTAGAAAACATTCTCATCCCTCCCCGTTGCCGACCGGAAATAACTGAATTCTTCCCTGAATATTTCGTCTAACGTTTTACCCGCTTCATGTACCTCTTTTGCGCTTTTCGGCTCGCTGAGTTTGCAACCTCTCACGAACACGTATTCGTCGAGAATTTCCTCGACGTCTCTTATAAGATGAGTGGAAACGACTATCGTCGCTCCGTCTTTGAAACGGGAAAGAATGGTATCTATGATAAACTCGCGCGCGGCGGGGTCTACGCCGCCTATCGGTTCGTCTAAAAGATAAAGTTTGGCGCGCCGCGCCATAACGGCTATAAGCTGTACCTTTTCTTTGGTTCCTTTCGACAGCGTTTTAAGCTCGGCTTCTTTATTTACCCCAAGAATTTTAAGCATCTTTTCCGCCGCCGAAACGTCGAAATCCTCGTAAAAAAGAGAAAAATAGTCAAAAACGTTCCCGACGGTCTGCGACGGACGCAGATAAGTTCTTTCGGGCAGAAACGAAACGATCTTTTTCGTCTCTTTGCCGAGCGGCTTGCCGTCTACGGTAATGCTTCCGCCGTCTATGGTCAGAAGCCCGGCGATACATTTCATAAGCGTCGATTTTCCGCTGCCGTTAGGACCTAAAAGCCCGACGATTTTCCCCTCCCCCAAAGAGAGGTTAACGCCGTCAAGAGCGACAAACTTCCCGTATCTTTTAGTGAGATTATTAACTTCGAGCAGTGCCATCGTATTCCTCCTTTTAAACAAAAATCGGTCTATAAGTCGATTATCGTGCAAAAAATTTTGCCATTAAGCAATAAATTCAAATCGGTTTTATTCTTTCACGCCGACAAGAGCGCGAAAAACCTCGCGACCTTCGCTCATCGCTTTCACGCGGAACTCGTCGCCTTCTCTGCGATAAAAAATCGTAAATCCCGCGTTTGCCGTCATTTCGGAGAGATAATCTATTTCGAGATAACTTATCTCCCCCTTAAACTCGTCCGCGATCGCGTTTAAAATAAAATCGAGATAGCGGGTGTTGTTGACATGCCCGTTGTGGTCGAGGTCGGTGAAATAAGTTTTTGAAGTAAATTCCTTGCAATCTTCCGTGGGAAAATCGGGAATTTTCTTCAGGTCGCGGTCGTATTGACGGTCTTTAGAAAAAGAGTCGATATTATACTTCGCTTCGCCGTGAATGAGAAGCTTACGCGTTTTGTAATTGCATAAGCACCATTTCGACCTGCCTTTTATTAGTTTATTGCCCGATTTATCGTAAATTACGTACTCCCTGTCATAATCTATGCCGCGCGTGGGCAAAGGATACGTCTTTATTTCGACGGGTTCTTCGAAAACGGGGCTTTTAATAAGGTCGTATCTGCACCTTACAAGCACCCAGATTATGTCTTTTTGTATAAGTTCTTCATACCCGACGCCGAGATCGTCCGCATGCAGGGACGCGGCGTTCTGAAAAAGCGTGAAAACGGCAGACGGTCTGATACGGTCGTATGCGTCGCACGCGTTGGCTTCGATTCTTGTCTTTAATGTAAATTCGTTCATAAATGCGTAAGTTTATACAAGCAGCATCGCCTTATCGGGTAAGTCCATTGCGGGCGAGTTGTCTCCTTTTATAATAAAAAATTGC
>JAJWOJ010000331.1 GCA_021635425.1 Clostridiales bacterium
GTACGGGCGAAGGCGAATTCGGCATAAAGCGCGGAAATATCGGCGTTTTGGCGGGGTTCGGATTATTCTTGGCCGCCTTGTTGTTTTTGTATAAAATTCAGCCGTTAATCGGCTTATAGCCCGATTTTTCAATCTTAATCCCGTTAAACATTGAAGCGGAATAATACCACGTCTCCGTCTTTCATAACGTAATCTTTACCTTCCGAACGAACCTTGCCGAGTTCCTTCGCTTTCGTGTAACTTCCTATCTCCAAAAGAAGTTCCCAATCGATACACTCGGCGCGGATGAAGCCTTTTTCAAAGTCGCTGTGAATTTTTCCCGCCGCCTGAGGAGCTTTCGTTCCCTCCTTAATCGTCCAGGCTCTCGTTTCGTCCTCGCCCGAAGTTAAAAAGCTTATAAGCCCGAGGAGTTTATAGGAAGCTTTGACGAGGCGGTTAAGCCCGCTTTCTTTCAAGCCCAAATCGTCGAGGAAGATAGCCGCTTCGTCGGGCGGAAGCTCGGAAATTTCCTCTTCCGTTCTCGCGCAGATGACGAGCGTTTCGCTGTTTTCCTTTTTGGCGTAATCGGCAACCTGCTTTGCAAGCGGAATATCGGCTATATCCTTGCCCATATCCTCTTCGGAAACGTTAGCCGCGTAAATTACGGGCTTTGCGGAAAGAAGAAAGAGACCGTCGACGTATTTCTGCTCGTCCTCGGAAAGTTCCATTCCCCTTACGGGAAGTTCCTGTTCCAAGCGATCCAGAACCTTTTTTAGTATATCCGATTCGATTTTATATTTCTTGTCGCCCGATTTAATCATTCCAAACGCCTTGTCGTAACGCTTTTGCACCGTTTCGATGTCGGCAAGAATAAGCTCGAGATTGATAATGCCTATATCTCTTATCGGGTCTACGGTATTTTCGACGTGCGTTACGTTCTCGTCCTCGAAACATCTGACGACGTGAACGATCGCGTCAACCTCTCTTATGTGCGAAAGGAACTTGTTGCCCAAGCCCTCGCCCTTGCTCGCACCCTTGACAAGCCCCGCGATATCGACGAATTCGATGCTTGCGGGAGTAACTTTTTTACTGTTATACAGCGCGGCGAGCTTCGGAAGCCTTTCATCGGGAACGGCGACTACGCCGACGTTCGGTTCTATCGTGCAGAACGGAAAGTTTGCCGCCTGCGCGCCTGCATGGGTGATTGCATTGAAAAGAGTGGATTTGCCGACGTTGGGCAATCCTACTACGCCTAATTTCATGATTTATCTCCGTTTAAAAGGTTTCGCCGCTTCAAAAACATTACAATTTCCGAAGTCGAAACCCTTTTCAATTATTTTCACGTTAAATTATACCGCAAAACTTAAAAATATTCAATTCTTTTGTTGCGGTATTTTCGATTTTATGCTAAAATTTATATATACTACAAATATACTACAAAAAAATCAGGATGTAAAAATGGATTACAGAAAACACATCGCCGAAAAACTTACGGCGACGAATATCCCCGCGGAAGAAATAGAGGCGGCTATCGCCGTTCCGCCGGACAATAAAATGGGAGACTACGCTCTCCCCTGCTTCAAATTCGCAAAGACGATGAGAAAATCCCCCGTCGCGATTGCCGAAGAACTTAAAAATCTTTTCGATACGGACGAAGTTATAAGTAAGGTCGAAGCCGTAAACGGATATCTCAATTTCACCGTAAACAGAACGGCGCTCGTTAAAGAAACGCTCGAAAAAATTTCGGAAGAAGGCAAAGCGTTCGGATCGTCGGACATGGGCAACGGCAAGACCATCTGCATCGATTATTCTTCCGTAAACATCGCAAAACCCTTCCACATCGGACATTTATCCACAACGGTTATCGGGGGCGCGCTTTACCGCATTTTCAAATACCTCGGCTACAACACCGTGGGCATCAACCACCTCGGAGACTACGGAACGCAGTTCGGCAAACTTATTTACGCATATAAGCATTGGGGTTCGGCGGAAGAGGTTGAAAAGGGCGGCGTTAAAGAACTCACCCGCCTTTACGTCCGTTATCATAAGGAAAGCGAAGAAAACCCCGCCATGGACGACGAAGCGAGAAGCTATTTCAAGCTCATCGAAAACGGCGACGAGGAATGCGTTAAGCTCTTCAATCTCTTTAAAGAAATCACCTTGAAAGAAGTTCGGAAAATTTACGACGAACTCGACATAAAATTCGATTCCTACGCGGGCGAAAGCTTTTATAACGACAAAATGCAACCCGTCATCGACGAACTTAAAGAAAAAGGCTTACTCGTCGAGAGCGAAGGCGCGCAGATAGTCGATCTTGAAAAATACGGCATGCCGCCCTGCATAATTCTGCGTTCGGACGGCGCGTCCTTATACGCAACGAGAGATCTTGCCGCCGCTTGCTACCGCAAAGCGCATTACGATTTCGACAAGTGCCTTTACGTAGTCGCATATCAGCAGAATCTTCATTTCCGTCAGATTTTCAAGGTTCTCGAGCTTATGGGCAAGCCCTGGGCAAAGGACCTCGTTCACGTTTCTTACGGCATGGTTTCCCTTCTCGACGAAAACGGAAATCAGGTTGCGATGAGTACGAGAAACGGAACGGTCGTTCTCCTCGAAGACGTTTTGAAAAAGTGCCACGAAAAATGCCTCGAAATCATCGAAAGCAAAAACCCCGACCTTGAAGACAAGGAAAACATCGCCCGCCAGGTAGGCACGGGCGCGGTTGTTTTCGGCGCGCTTTCCAACAGCAAAATCAAGGATATCGCTTTCAGCTATTGCAAAATTCTTAACTTCGACGGCGAAACGGGTCCTTACGGTCAGTACACCGCGGCGAGAATAAAAATCGTGCTGAGAA
>JAJWOJ010000332.1 GCA_021635425.1 Clostridiales bacterium
GTTTTGCGGACGTAAATTTCGAGCCTTTATATTCTCCGCCGAGTTCCTCGACGGCATTTTTCAGTTCCTTGAAATCATAATAAGATATACCGTCTTTTTCAATCAGCTTTTCAAGATCGGCTATCGCCCTTTCATCTCCGTATCTTGCAATATATCCCGCATTGAGCGCGATATTTTTATCATCCGAATTAAGCTCGTTTAAAAGGATTTTAAACACTCTGTCGTCCTGCGACATTCCCGACATGATTTCTATCAGATTGCCTTTCCCGAAAACGTCGTCCGAATAAACAGCAAGAACCTTCTCTTTTACTTTATCGCCGTTATCGCGTAAAAGTTCGGTTAAAGCTTCGGTTAAGCTTTCGCCCGCGCGGTTATCGGTTATGATATCCACAAAACGCTCAAGCTCGTTAACTTCCACTTCTTTTCCGAGCATGTTTACGGCGTATGTGGAAAGTTCGTCGCCGTTTTCAACCGAAATAAGCTCACACAATTTATCGTTAAGCCCGCCGCGATTTTCGATCTCTTCGCAAAGATAACTCGACGCCTCGCCGTTTTTCTGCACGCTGCTCCTGAATTGTCCGATAAGTTCGTCGTCGGAAAATCCTTTGAAATAATTTCGGGGTGACTTCCCGCCGAGCTTGTCGTTCGGAGTATCTCCGAATTCGGCATACAATTCAGGAATTTTATCTTCGATTTCTTCTTCCGTCATTTTACCGAGATTTTCGGCAATGTATTTTTTGAAAAACTGTTCAAACAAATTATCGATATCAATCATTTTTTCTCTCCCGCAAAAGCAATAAGTTTAACGACGTCTTCCCTCTTCGTATCGAAAAAGCCGTAAATCGCCGACATATCGGAAACTCTGTTTATTCCCGAATAAACGAACATTGCGCAAGCGATAACCCGCATATCGGTAAATTTCCCGAAAGCCCCCGTTCTTCGCATATCGGCTTCGAGTTCGACGGCGCCGGTTGTCAGTTTTTTCATTTCTTTATCGAAATAAAGGGATGTCCGCCCGACGGCATAAGCGTAAGCCTGCCTGAAATCCATAGGCACGTCCGCTCCGTAATCGGGAATTACGACTTTTACCTTTTTAAAAACATTGGAATATACCACGGAAAACTCGTCATGCTCGTTAGGTTTAAGCGATTCGGTTAAAAGAGCAAGCATTCTCTGCTTCACGTCGTCCGATATCGAGGGGTTGACAAGCTGTTCTTTTATAAAATCCACATAAACCGTTTTTTTACTACGCACCGTCACGACGGCGATTCCCATCTGCGCGGTCTGATTTCCGCATGAAAACACCCATTTCATCAAATCGAGAATTTTTTCTTCCTTTTGCGCGGAAAGTTTTATCTCGCCGACAAAAAGCTTTTTTATCGTATCCAGTCTTTTATCGACCTCGGCTTTTTGCAGTTCGAAGATAAGCGGAAGCATTTTGGGCGACTTTTTGTCTTTTTCGAGTGCTTTTTCCGCAATGCGCATATAATAGAGCGCAACGGGATTAAGAGAATAAAGATACGCCTTTTTCAAACAATTAACCGCCGACGATATTTCGCCTTTGTTATATAAAATCAAACCTCTGAGATATGTGCAATTGGTATCTTCGGGCGATAACCTCAGAATTTTATCGGAAACTTTCAAAGCTTCGTCGTAAAAACCGAAATCGCTTAAAACGGACATTTTTTTATTTAAAACTGAAACGTCATCCGTATCGAACGCAATCAGTTTTCCAAAATATTTCTCTGTCGTTTCGTTATCGCCGACCTCGCCAAGACAATTAAACATCAGATTGTATGCGTTTATATCGCCGGGGTCTCTGTCGATTTCCTTTTTTAAGATTTCGACGGCGTCGAATTCTCTGTCAAGACAGAAATAGGCGTAAGCTTTTTCGTATAACGCTTTACCGTAAAACTCGCTTTTTACGGATACTTTGTCCGCAAATTCGATTGCCGCGATATAATCGTCGCTCTTGTTCTTTTCTGCCGCCGCGCGATAATTCTCCTCTTCTTTCGCCGCCTCGTCGGATTCTTTGGAAATAACCTTAAACGAATTTTTGTCGGTTGTCGTAACGGCGTCGACGTAATCGTCTAAAATATCGTCGTATACGCATTCGCCGACGTCGCCGAGAGATAATTGCTTGTTAAAATAATATCCCGCCGTATCTAAATCGTCAAGGAAAAAATAATTCGCGCCGAGACCGTTATAACCGTCGATCATATCGCTTTTTCTGCATTTGGACAAAAACTTAAACCAAAAGACTATAGCGTTTTCGTAAAGCCCGAGTTCGGTGTAAACATCCGCGATATGGCAAAGCACTTCGACGTTTTTCGGTTCGGATTCCGAAGTGTATAAAAGAGACGACAAAGCGCCGACGTAATCGCCGTCGTCGCATCTGCGATTTGCTCGCTCGTATTTGGATTTATCGCTCTTTTTAAATTTAAGTATTTTTTCCGCCATTCTTTTCTCCGAATAATTCTTCGACGTCTTTCTGCCCGTAAACATATTTTTTGTCGCAGAATTCGCAGCAAACCTCGATTTTGCCGTCTTTTTCTATAATATCGGAAAGTTCCTTTTTGCCTAAAGCAATCAGAACTTTATCGACGTATTCTCTGCTGCAACCGCATTTATATTGCGTTTCGTATTTTGTAAACTCGTATTCGTCGAAATATTTTTTAATAATTCCGTCGATTCCGATTTCGTTTATTTTTCTGCTCACGTCTGAAAATTCCGCGATAAGCTTTTCGGCTTTTCCGATATTCTCCTCCGCACAATCGGGAAGGGGCTGTAAAATAACGCCGCCCGCGCCTATACATTTAT
>JAJWOJ010000014.1:0-8049 GCA_021635425.1 Clostridiales bacterium
GCTTCTATCTTTATGGCGCAGGACCTCGGAATAGAGCCGAGCGAAGATAGATTGCAGAATAACGCGGCATACATACAGTCGTGGAAAGACGAAATCAAGGAAAATCCGAACGCACTGTTTACGGCAATCGCCGACGCAGACAAAATCGCAAGGTATGTTTCAAGCAAAGAGCAGGCGTACAGGCAGACCAAAGACGTCGAATATTACGCGATCGTGGAAGAAACGAACGCTTATTCGGAGCAGGTTTACAGGTGCTATATCTGCGACGAAGAGGGCAAGGTAAAACCGCTTATCAACTACGGCTTTGCCGACAGGGACGCGCTCGAAAAAGAACTCGATAAAATCAAAGAACTTGACCTTTGGAAAGATAAGACCTTTGAAGAAGTCGGAATAGAAGCACTGAAAGCCAAAAGCGAAGAAAAAGAAAAAGCGGGCAAGGTAGAACAGGAGAAGTCAACGGAATATATCAGACCTTCCGAACTTGTAGCGGCGGAAGTTGCGGCAAAAGCCTTGCCCGTCAGTATGGACGGCAGAGGGTTGGAAAGTCTTACCCGCATGAGCGACCGCGAAACGCTTTCGCGAGCGGAAACCTATTACGGGAAAGACGGCAAATTCTCCGACTTGTATCACGGTAAGAACGTCCTCAAAAGCGAAGAAGAAAGCGAATACGGACTGATGGTACGGCTTGCGATGTTCTGCGGCGGCGATCAAGATAGGCTCTTGCGAGTGTTCCGTTCATCGGGGCAATATCGTGAGGAAAAGCCGAACGCTTATTACGAGAAAATGGCGGAAAACAGTCTGAAATTCATCAGCGACACCAAGCGTTCTTTCGCACCGATGGGCGAGCAGAGCGGATTTTCCAAGGGCAAGCAAGGCATCAATTCAAAGAGGTAACCAAATGAAGTAGCAGAAATGATAAGACGGTTTTTTATAGCGATAAACGTAATTCTTTTTCTTCTATCGCTGTTCTTTCTGATAAAGACGGCGACGGACAAAAAGGAAATCAACCGTTATTACGGAGAAAAATTTTCGTACACCGAAACGGCGGGCGGCGAAGTCGAGCTTGAGATGTCAGACGGAGAAACCGTGCGATTGCGCTTTGATAAAGAAGTGGTAAAAGCGGAGCAATCGTACAGAGTAAAGGACAGAGCCGGGCAGATATATCTGACAACATTCATATATTCCTACGCACGGGAAAAGGAAATACATATCGAGAGAAAATTTACGGATATGCTCGGAGAACTCCGTTTGCACAACGCGCTCTATGCGGTCGGATACAAGAGAGAACAGACCGCAGACGCGGACTTGGATTTCACCTCGGACAAGCGGTGGTACGTCAATTTCATAAGCACAATATTTTAAGAAAAAAAGGAGACGAAAAATGAAAGAAAGAAATTTCAGATTCAGAAAAAGTTTTGCGGAAGTCATCAGGGTGATGGACGACAAACAGGCAGGCAAATTCATCAAAGCGGTATGCGATTACGTTTTTGACGGAAGAGGTTACGACGGAAACGACACGGCGATCAAGACGGCGTTCACGCTCGTAAAGGTTACGTTGGACGCCGAGAAAACGGACAGAGAGAACGGTAGACGCGGCGGGATCAAAAGCAGAGAAATCCGCAAGGCACAGGATCAAAAGCCGAGCGTGGCAAAGGTTATCGCCGGCGGAATTATGGCAGGCGAGATGCTGAAAAGTATCCTTGAAAGTCAGAACGAACAGTCGGACGAAGATGACGAACCCACTGAAAATAAGTTTGAAAAAGGGGGCTTTTGAGAAGCAGGATAAGGTTTTCCCAAACTATCGGGAAAACGATATGAAGAACAAGTCGGAAACCGACTTTTCAGAAAGGAGGCTGAAATGGGCAGAAAAATAAAATTCGATAAGAACTGCGGCAGTAAATTCATCACGATCGACGACGAGAAGAAGTGGGAATTGATCCGCGAAATTGCAACGGTAAAAAGATACGAGAGCAGCTTCAATGCGATCGTCAACGACGCGCTTGCGTTCGGACTTCCCGAACTGCACAAAAGATTGTTCGACAAGGTACAGCTTGACGGCGAAGAAAAAGCCGTGAGCGTTCCGAAAGAATACAGCGTGGACGCGTTCTATTTTGAACTGATACGACTGATGAAAGAAATCATCGCAAACCAAGTGGTGGAGAAACGACTGATATGCTCCATCTTCAATCTTCTCTCGTTATGGGCGGACGGAACGCGGTCGGGCGAAAATTTCAGGAAAGGATTTCTAAAAGATACGCCGGACTTCATCGTGAAAGACGAAGCAAGACTATTGAAAGAAGCGGGGAGGTAAACGACAATCAGCAATCAACCGGTCGTACTGAATATACAATACACACCGTACCGCTTGCCGAAGAACGCGAGCGGACTTGAAAGAGCGGCGCACGAAGCGGAGCGCGGATTTTACGATATGACGGGCGGCAAAAACGTCTATGACTATATCACGACGGAAGGAAAAATCACGGGTAAGAAAACGGGACAAATCACCGCGCTCGAATACCTGCAAAAATCCACGGGCGTGTTCAACGGCAACGGAATGATTTCCGCGGAGCAGGTGGAAGAAATGAAAGCGCGGCTGAAAAAGAACGAGGGAAATATCTATCACGGATTTATCTCTCTCAACGAGGAACAATCGTACAAGATCGACACGCCCGAAAAGTGTATCGGACTAATCAAAAACACGTTCGGTCAGTTTTTGGAGGACGCGAAATTCAACAGGAAGAATATTGACCTGATGTGCGCGTTGCACCTCGACAAGCCGCATCATCTGCATATCCACTTTGTCTTTTGGGAGAAAGAACCGACGTATAAAACCCAAAAAGGCACGTTCGGCTATCGTAGAAAAGGCAAGATAGAAATGGCGGCAATCAACAACTTATTCGTCCGAATCGGACTGTACATAGACAGCGACAGGGACAAGCTCTATAAAACGCGGGTGGAGGCGATCAGAACGCTTCGGGGTATGACTTCCGTCAAAGCGGCGATGGGAAGCAGCGACGAGATAAGAAAGGAGATTTTGTCGCTTGCAAAGGACTTGCCGAAAACAGGCAGGCTCTCCTACGGTAGCAAGGATATGGAAGCATACGTTGGGAGGGTAGATAAGATAGTCGATATGCTCATCGGCTATCAGGGACAAGCGCGGAAAGCGAACGCCCGGTTTTACAGAGAACTCGAAAGAAAGGAACGGGCGATCAAGAATATTTGCGGGATGCCCTATGCGCTCGTAAGGAGAAACATAGGGCTTGAAGAAATGGAACGGGACTTGCCGAAGTACCATAACAGAATCGATGAGAGCAAACTTACGATCATTCAGGATATAGAAGCCGACTACAAGAGGCGACAAGGAAACCTCGTTCTCAAACTCGCAAAATTCATAAAACCCGAAATCTACGAAAAACCGAGATTCGGCAAGCTGAAACCGAGCGATACGAATCACAAACGCCGACTTGCGATGTCCCGCCGTAAAATCAAAGCTCTGTTCGGAAAATTCCTGCGCTCTTTCGGAGAGGACAGCGAACTGTTGGAACGTGATTTTTCCCGCAGGTTGCAGGAAGTCGAGGAAGAAATGGAGGAAAAGCGCAAACGGGAAAACGGAGAAAGACAGGAGGTGAACAGTAAGGATTGAACAGAAAAGAAGGAACAAAACACAGAAAGAGGAAATCGAACAAACTCAAAATCTTATTTTGGGCGATTCTGTTCGCGTTTGTATCCGTACTCATTCTGTATCTGTTTTCGCTCGGCGGTGAGAACGGGATAGCCGAAATCCTGAACATGCGGGATTATTGGCTGTCTGTCGGCGTTGCGAACGGACTGATACTCATCGGGTATCTGATGATGTATCGGGTGGACGCGCAGAATATCGCCCTGAACGAAAACGACCTTGAAGATACGGAGTGGCTGTCGGTCAAACGCCTGAAAAAATTAAAAGAATTTCAGGTGTACGACTATAAAGCAGCGGACAGCAAGCAGGACGGAATCGTCATCGGTGCGGAGAAAAAGGGCGGAAACGTTGAAGTGATAACGACAAGTCAGTTGCACGCGCTCATCGTCGGTACGACGGGTAGCGGTAAAACGACGGGCTTCGTCGATCAGAATATAGCGGTTTTGGGGAAAAGCCAAAGCAAGCCGAGCATCGTCATATCCGATCCGAAGAAAGAACTTTACGAAAAGCACGCAAAGAACCTTGAAAAGCAGGGATATAAAATCTCCGTTCTCGATCTGCGCGAGCCGTACAGCTCCGAGCGGTGGAATCCGATGAACGTGCTGCTGAGAAGAATCCGCTTGGTAAAAGACCTTGAAAACAACTTGGAGCAGAAAGACGGGAAATATTACGGCGCGGGCGAAGTGTTTCTTTCTTACCGCGACGCAAGAACGCGTATGCAGGAGTTAAAGGATGAAATCTACGAAAATGCGCAGGACCTTGTGTACACGCTATGTCCCGTTCAGAATAAAGACCAACCGACTTGGGAGCAGGGAGCAAGGAATCTTATTTTCGGTTTCGTGCTTGCAATGTGCGAGGACTGTATCAAAGGAAAGCTCGACGAAAAACAACTCGTGCTTTTCAACGTCTATCACAACATCTGCAAGTATTGTTCGGAAGATACGACGATGCTCAAAAAATACCTGATGGAAGGGAGAGATGAATTTTCAAAAGTCAGAGGGTTGGTAAACACCGTGCTTATTACCTCGGATAAAACGCTTACGAGTTATTTGTCCGAAGTAAACAGTTATATGCAACAGTTGTCCGACGACGGCATTATGTCGATGACCGCCGAAAACGACCTTGACATCGTGAACTTGGACGAACAGCCGAACGCGGTATTCATCATCGTGCCGGACGAACGGTTTACGCGCCATCGCTTTGTCACTCTGTTTATTACGCAGATGTACAAGGAACTTGTGGAAAAGGCGAACCTAAATCTCCGTCGCGGCGAAAAAGATACGGCGATTCTCAAACGGAACACCTATTTCGTCTTGGACGAATTTGCGAATCTTCCGAAGTTTGACAACATCGAAGGTATGGTAACGGTAGCGCGTTCGCGCGGAATCCGGTTCCTGTTCGTATTGCAGAGTTATTCACAGCTTACGGCAAAATACGGACGGGACGTCGGGGACATTATCAAGACGAATTGCAACGTAAAAATCTTTATCGGTTCGGACGACAGCGAAACGAGAAAAGAGTTTTCGGAGCTTTGCGGAAACAAGAAAATCAAGCAATTTTCGGTCAATACCAATGCGGAAAACCCCGCAAGCAGTAACACGGGCGCAACGACGCAACCGCTGATTACGGTGGGTATGCTTGAACGGTTAAACGGCGACGAAAAGGGCGACGCGATTGTGTCGGTCAGAGGATACGAGCCGATATGGACGGTATTCACGCCGTCGTATGAACTGAAAAAGGTTTATTTCCCCGAAGGGAAAGCGGCAATCGGAAAACGCGAAGCGGTGCTGTTCGAGAAAGAGAAATACGTTTTCGATATATCGGGCGAGAGCGGACAGTCAATGGAAGATAAGATTAATGAGGCGATCGAAGAACGCGAAGCCGAGAAAGCGGAAATGCTTGAAAAAGACAAAAAGCGCCGCGTCGCCGAGCTGACGAAAAAGTGGGACGACGTGGAAGCGGAACTGCAACGCGTGGTAGATAACGTTTGTCATTATCTTGACGGAACGGACGAAAAGGCTCTGCGCCAAGCGTCATACGAAAACAAAGCGCGATTGCTTCTGATGATTACCGAAAACTATCAAAGGAGCATTGCGGACGAAATCAGAGTGGCGGCAGACAAGATACAACTTGAACTTCTGCCGAAAATGAAAGAATATCAGGAACAAGCCAAAAGATAGCTTGAAAGGAGGAACATTGAAACACAAACATACACTTTTGCTGTCGGCGTTGATGCTGACGGCATTGACGAGCGTGTTTGTCGGAACGGGCGCGACGGCGTATGCCGCCGAGGTCTGTCCGCACGAATACGACGAACATATCATTGAGGCAACCTGCACGGAAATGGGTTACACGGAGTACATTTGCAGTCTTTGCGGCGAAAGTTACAAGGACAACTACACCGAATCCAAGGGGCATACCTATACCGAAACGGAAACGCAGGCGACTTGTACCGAAAAGGGATATATCACTTACGTTTGCGACGATTGCGGTTATACCTATACGAGCGTGAACGCGGACGAAACGGGACACGATTTTGAAAGTATCGTAGTCCAAAGCGATTGCACGCACAAGGGCTATACCGCGCATTTCTGTAAGAATTGCGGTTATGAGTACGTCGATAACTATACGGAAGCGACGGGACACATTTTTACGGAAACGGTCTATGAAGCGACCTGTACGGGCGAGGGCTATACGCAGTACGTCTGTGAAGTGTGCGGTTATACCTATAACGCCGACGTAACGGAAAAACTTCCCCATACATACGAAGCGGTAACGGTAGAGCCGACCTGCACCGAGGGCGGATATACGACCTATACCTGTGCGGAGTGCGGCGACAGTTACGTCGCGGACGTCACGGAAGCGAAAGGACATTCCTACGTGGAAACGGTAGTAAAACCGACCTGCGTGGCTTACGGATATACCGAACATCTCTGCTCCGATTGCGGCGACAGATATGTGACGGACTACAAGTATCCCACGGGACACGATTATGTGAAAGAAGTGGTTGAACCTACGGAAACGGAAGTCGGGTACACGAAATATACCTGCCAAAACTGCGAATACAGTTATCTTTCGGATTACGTTGCGAGCGGCGACGGCGGATATAAGGAAATAGAACCCGAACAACCCGCCGAACCTGAAACACCAGATAATCCCGTTGAACCCGGTGAGCCTGCGGAACCCGATAATCCCGACGAACCCGTAACGCCCGACGAGCCTGAAAACCCTGACGAACCGGACGTACCCGACGAACCTGAAACGCCCGAACAGCCGACCGAGCCTGACGAACACACGCATACGTATATCCTTTACTCGGTATTGAGTGAAGAAAACAAGAATATGAGCGTGGAATATAAGTGCGAATGCGGCGACGAACGCACGGAGTACGTCAAGGTGGAATTTGCGGGCGAGGACGGAAGCGGAATCGTACTCGTGCCGGACGAAAACGGCGTGATAGACTTCTCGGACTTGGAGGGGAAATATATGCTCATTGCAACGGACGACACGGGCGAGGAACTGATGATTTACGAGATAAATCTTGCGCCGAACACGCCCGACGAGCCTGCGGAGCCTGAACAGCCCGACGAACCCATAACGCCCGACGAGCCGACAAACCCCGATGAACCCGAAACACCCGACGAACCTGAAACGCCCGATCATACGGGAGATAAGGAACAGGAAAACGGAGAGCGGGAAGAAAAGAAAACCTCGGCAGCAGCCGTATTACTGCCCATTCTGTTTGTTCTCGGAATCGGCGGTGTGGTAACGTTTATCATTATCAAAAAGAAAAAATCCAATAAAAAATCTGAAAACAAAAAGGAGAATCAATAATCAATGAATACTTTACTTGCAGCAACTACCCTCGACGACAGTTTGCAGGGTATCGTCACCAAATTGCAGTCGCTCATGGACAGCTTTTGGATTTACATTGTTATGGCGCTTGCCGCCGTGGTCGTCATTTGGGGCGCATACGTCGGTATCAAGATCGCTATTGCTCACAAGAACGAGGAAAAAATCAATGCCCGCGATATGGTCAAGAACCTTATCATCGGTATCATTATCATCTTCGTAATCGCTATGGGCGCACCCCTTCTCATCAACGGCTTGTCCGCTTGGGTGGGTTAAAAAATAGAAGGAGGATAAAAGGAATATGAATACTTTACTTGCGGCAACTCTCAACGACAATCTTGCGGAAATCGTAGGAAAACTGCAATCTCTTATGGATTCGTTCTGGATCTACATCGTTATGGCTCTTGCGGCGGTGGTCGTCGTATGGGGCGCGTTTGTCGGTATCAAAATCGCAATCGCACATAAGAACGAGGAAAAAATCAATGCCCGCGATATGGTCAAGAACCTTATCATCGGTA
>JAJWOJ010000014.1:8149-15970 GCA_021635425.1 Clostridiales bacterium
TCATTATCATCTTCGTAATCGCTATGGGCGCACCGCTTCTCATCAACGGTCTTTCCGCTTGGGTGGGCGCATAATCGGCACGTAGCCGTAACAAAAACGGGGGCGGCAGATTTTTTGCCGCCCTGATTTTTATAAAAAAGCGAGGGTAAAGAATGAATTTAGAAAACAACAAAAATAAAACAACGCCCCTCGTTCTTGTAATACTGCTCGTATTATTTGCTTTCATATTCGGTGGAGGGACTGTTGTTGCAAATGCGGAAGCAGTCGCGGAAACTACATCGGTACAGGAAGTTATCGACAACAGCATATTTGTAACGTTCAGAAAAGGGGATAACGAAAGCCGAGGGAAATACATGGTGGCTTGCTATTTTGTGCCTATGGAATACTACGATTCGAGTTATACATACGGAGCCGTGATTTTTCCCAAAGACTACGGTATCAAGCACGGATTAGTAAGCGATTATCTGCGCGTTGCAGAAGAAAACGGCGTCGTGGTAATCAATATAGTAGCGATAAAAGGCATTACCGAACCTAACGGATACGGTTTTAATTTCGGAATTACGAATATTTACGAGTCGAACTTATCACGCACGTTTACCTTTATATTTTATGCAAAGGACGCAGACGGAAATATAGCGTATGCAGTTCCGCAGTTTGCGGATTACAGCAGTTTACAAGCAGGAGAGATGACAACGGAAGAATTGATTCAAAAAGCAGAACAAGCCAATGACGTGCAAAGCAGTTTTCGTTCAATCGTTCTGAAACTCCAAGAACTTATAGATTCGGTTTGGATATACGTCGTAATAGCGTTTTCTTCCGTTGTCGCAGTATGGGGCGCATATATAGGAATCAGAGTAACCGTTGCAAAGAAGAACGAAGAAAAGATCAATGCAAGAGGTATGGTAAAGCAACTTGCGGTAGGCATAATCGTTATGTTTGTTTTGGCAATGGGAACTCCGCTTGTGATAAACGGACTCTCGCATTGGGTAACTTGGTAGGAGGAGCAAAATGCTTATATTTTTTCAAGAATTATGCTTACTTCTTTTTCTGTGGCTGTTAAAACTCGTTGACGGACTGATGGAGATTTTCTCTGCGATTGCAGGCGTTACGGACGTAACCTATCACGGCGAGAGAGTAAATATCATCGAATTTCTCGCGGGCGACAATACGGTAAATACGATTTTTTGGTGCATATTCATTTTGGCGATAGGATTGACTTGCATCTTCACGATTGCCGCGCTTATCAAGAATATGATAACGAGCCAAAGAAACGTATCGACAATCGTCGGGAAATTCTTTCTCGCTCTGCTCGGCACAATGGCAATGCTCGCCGTTGTGTTCCTGATTATTCTGATTTCCAATTCGCTTTTGGTTCTCGTGTCCGAGATATTCCAAATCGGCAATACGACGAAATTATCGAGCGCGCTGTTCAACGCTTGCGCGGGAGAGTGGATCAACGGCTATTCGGTGTCGGAGTTTGATATATCACGGCTCGGAGTGAGAGAGATTTTCGGGGACTACACGACAGGTTTCGTATTCCCTGACGAATGGCGTTACAACGGTATGGTAAATCCCGACGCGTTCTTGTATCTGCCGTCGTTGATAGCGGGTATCGCGCTTGCGATTTCTCTTATCGTGGCGATATTGAACCTTGCAAAGCGCGTGTACGAAATTATCTTTATGTACTTTGTAATGCCGCTTTCGATGTCAACGCTTTCGCTTGACGACGGTGCGAGGTTCAAGGTTTGGAGAGAAACGTTCATTACGAAAATCGTCCTTGCCTACGGCACGGTGTTCTCGGTCAATATCTTCGTTTTGCTTTTGCCGATGATAACCAAAATGCACATCGACGGAGTGAGCGGATTCGGAAACGCAATGTTCTTAATCTTTATGATCGTGGGCGGCGCAATGGTAATCCCGGCAGGGCAAGCGTTGTTTGCAAAACTGTTCGGACAAGCGGACGATATGCACGCGGGCGGAAATTTCCTGCGCTCGGCGTTCTACGGCTCGCGCATGGTCGGCGCGGCAACGTTCGGGTTGGCGCATAAGATTATTCACGGCGGCGTCGGTATCGGGAAAACGATAGCAGGTCACAAAAAAGGAAAAAGCGGGGGCGACAGTTCGGATAAATATTCCGAAGAAAAGTCATCGACCGGAACAAGCGAAGAAACAACGGAAAGTTCGGATAGCGGAGGTGAAAGCACAGAATGAGAATTATTCCGAAGAAAATCAAAGTAAAAAACACGGTATGGAAATGCTATTCGATGGCGGACGTAATCGTTGCGCTCGTCGTGCTTGCAATCATCTTTGTGGCAATCACGTCGGGAAGTTATGCGTTTGCGGTCATTATGGGGCTGATAGCCGTCGTAATGTTTATGCCTACGCAGGACGGCATCTTCTATTCGTGTATTTTAGAGAACATAAAATTCCTGTTTGCAAAAAAGGTCTATACCGAAAATGCAAGCAAGGCAAAAGAACGGGTTGACGCGATTATCGACCTGAAAGACATAAAAGAAAACGGACTGATCGAATACGGGGGCGGTTATTTCGGCAGAGTCGTTAAAGTGGGACAAAAGAACTTCGGTATTGAGGACGTCGAACAGCAGAATATCGACATAGGGTATCTTGCAAACGCCCTGAAAATGCTTGACGGAACGCAAATAGCCGACGTCGTAAAGATTGACCGTCCCGTAAATCTTGACTGTTTCGCGCAGGACTTGTTCGCGCGGCTCGGAAGCATTAAGGAGAGCGTGGACGAGAACGGAGTGAAAGAGATAAAGGAGAATATTTTACAAGAGCGAATCGACCGTATCGACAAGATGAATAACATCCGCAAGCAGTATCTTTCGGATTACTACATAGTTGTGTACGGCAAGAACGAACTTGACCTTGAAAACACGACGATAAACGTGGCAAGCGAGATAAACAAATGCGGTTTGAATACCAAACTTCTCGGAAAACGGGAAACGGCGGTGTTCCTGAAATACAGCTTCTCCCGCAACTTTGATGAAAGGGAGATAAAGGAAGTCGCGGACGGCGACCTTCTCGCTTGGGTGAAACCGAAAAAAGTGGAGTTTAAGGCGAACTCGTACACGGTGGACGGAACGCAAGCGGCGGTTTTCGCCATAGCGGATTATCCGTTGCGCGTAAAAAACGCTTGGGGCGCAGACCTTTATAATATTCCGAACACGAAAGTCGTTCTGCACGTTAAGCCCGTGGACAAGTTTAAGGCAATCAAACGTATCGACAAGTGTATCGGGGAAATGGAAACCAAACAGATTATGTCCGAAAAGGCAAGCGAAGCGAACAGCGCGGAAACCCACAGAGAAACGATGAACGCGCTTCTCGACAGTCTGCAAACGGAAAACGAATCGCTCCTTGACGTTACGCTGACCATTACGGCGTACAACTATCTTGATGACGAGAATTACAAGAAATCGGTGCGCAGAAACATTATGACGGGCAATTTCAAGCCGTCTAATCTTTACGGTTTACAGATAGAAGGGTTCAAGTCGTCGGCAATCTCTCCCGTTTCCACCTTAAAAACATACGAGCGCGGCATCAACAGCTCCAGCTTGGCGGCAGTTTTTCCGTTTGTGAGAACGTTCGTTATGGACGAGGGCGGCATTATGCTCGGAGAGAACAAAACGAACGGCTATCCGTTCATCTTCAACATGTGGAAACGCGGCAACCTGTATCAGAACTCAAATGGTATGATTATCGGTAAGTCCGGTTCGGGCAAATCGTTCTTCTTAAAGTCGCTCATCGCAAACGAGTGGGCGAACGATACGAGGGTAATCATTCTCGATCCCGAAGCCGAGTACCTGACCTTGACAAAAAATCTGTCGGGCAATCTGATAGACGTCGGCAACGCGAAAGAAGGCAGAATCAATCCTTTCCATATCTATAAGATACTGACGGAGGACGGAACGCCCGCCGAGCCTGCGGTTACGTTCAATACGCACCTGAAAATGCTTGAAAGTTTCTTCAAAATCGTGCTCGTGGGCGCGAGCGCGGACGTTATCGAACTCATCAATAATCTCGTCGTGGAAGCGTATGAGAGAAAAGGTATCACCGAAACGACCGATTGCACGAACTTCAAAGCCGAGGACTTTCCTTTGTTTTCCGACTTGCTTGCGGTATTGCAGGAGAAGAACAAGGAGGAAACGGACAATCTGACCTTGCGCGATATGCGCACGGCGGAACTGTACTTGCAGAAATTCGTAAACGGCAGATATTCGGACATTTGGAACGCGCCGTCCACGCTCGAAGTCAACGCAAACCTTATCGACTTCAATTTTCAAAGTCTGTTTGCGAACAAGAATAACGTGGTGGCAAACGCGCAGATGTTGCTTGTTTTCCGTTTCATCGAACAGGAAGTCATCAATGCGAGAGAAGCGAACAAGAGCGGAAGGAACTTGCGGACGCTCATTATCGCCGACGAAGCGCATTTGTTCATCGACGCGAAATTTCCGATTGCTTTGGACTTTTTCTTCTCGATGAGTAAGCGTATCAGAAAATATAACGGAGGCTTCATTCCCGCCACGCAAAACATTGCGGACTGGAACGCAAACGAGGAACTCAGGAGCAAGACGAGCGCCATTCTCAAAAACTCACAGTACACGTTTATTTTCAAATTAAGCGCGCCCGACATGAAAGACGTTTTGGACGTTTACAAGGCGGGCGACAGCTTCAACGGCGACGAGCAGAGAATGATTATATCGGCAGTTACGGGACAGGTGTTCTTTGTCGGTTCTACGGAACTTCGTACCTGCGTGAAAATCACGACGGGAGAATATATCAAGAGCCTGTTTGAGGATAAAACGGGCGAAAATTATCAAAAAGGGGAGGTTAAATAAGTGGTAAAAACCAAACAGAAAGGCATAGCAAAGTGGCTGTGTCTTGCCGTATTCGCACTCTGTATCAGTCTGTGCTTGGCAATGGCGACGACAAACACGGCGTATGCGGCGACAACGCCGAAATATACCTTGGCGTATGACTATACGCACTATTACAACTATAACACATCTAAATCGGCTGACGGTTCGGGAACGGGCGTATTGTCTGCGAGCGTCAAAGGCGACAACGGAAATATGACGACCGTAAAATTCTATATTTACGGTTCTTCCGCTTCGGGTACGGCGAATCTATCCAAAGGCGGAGCGATAGCAAGCAACTCGCTTACAATTACGCTTGACGCGTCGATACAAGGTTATTCGATGAGCGTAACGAACAGTTCGGGAACAACCGTAGGTTCTCAGTCGGGGAAGAATTATACGCTATCGAATTTGTCGGACGGTACATATAATTTTACCTGTTCTCTGAGGGGCGCAGGATGGAATCCGAACGCGCGAGCATACGCTTGGTACAGTATGGACGTTTCGTCCTCATTTGTCGTAGATACTACGGCTCCGACAATCAACGGCGCATCGACTTCTTCTACCGGGAAATACACAAGTGCTTCCACATATATTTCCATTTCCGATTCAGGGAGCGGTGCGGAAGCGCTTTATATGAAAGCGCCGGGCAGCAGTTACTATTCAAACGTCGGCACTTCCACAACGGTTTCATCGACTGCAACAAACGGGTTGTACTATTTCTACGCCAAGGATAAAGCGGGCAATACTTCAAGTACATATTATTTGTATCTCGACACGTCAAAACCCACGGGAACGATAAAGAACAGTAGCGGTACGGCAATATCGGGTTACACAAACGGCGCGTTTTCCTATACGGCAACGGATACGGGGAGCGGGGTGAGTTATCTGCAATATAAAAAACCGGGCAGTTCTTCGTGGTTGTCCTATACTTCGGGGACAACGATTGCTTCAACCGCAACGAACGGACAGTATCAGTTCAGAGCGGTAGATAAAGCGGGGAACACTTCGGATACTCAAACGATCTACCTTGATTCCGCCGCGCCTACGGGAACAATAAAAAACAGTAGCGGTACGGCAATATCGGGTTACACCAACGGCGCGTTTTCCTATACGGCAACGGATACGGGGAGCGGAGTGAGTTACCTGCAATATAAAACGCCGGGCAGTTCTTCTTGGACGACTTATTCTTCGGGTACAACCATTTCCGCAAGCGCGACGAACGGTTTATATCAGTTCAGAGCCGTGGACAAAGCAGGAAACACTTCTGCGGTGAGTTCGATTTATCTCGATACGGCGATTCCAACGGGGAAGATTACTGACAGCAACGGAACGACGATTACGACTACGACCAATAAAGCGTTCAAATATACGGCAAGCGACGTGTTGAGCGAAATCGCTTATATGCAGTACAAGAAGCCGAACAGTACGGTATGGGAAACTTATACCGCAGGTACGCTGATTCAGACCACGGATACAAACGGCATTTACCGTTTTCGAGCGTTTGATAATGCGGGAAACGAATCCGAAACGGTTATGATTTGTCTTGACACCGTAAAGCCGACGGGAACGCTTTACGGCGGAACTTCGACGGTCGCAAGCGGCGGAAAAACCAATGCGAACTACGTTAAGTTTGTGCCGAGCGATTCGATTTCGGGAATCAAGAGCATTTACGTTCAAACTCCTTCATCGTCGGGCTACGAATCCTACACGAGCGGAAGTCAACTCGCAGAAGAAGGTGCGTACAGTTTCTATTGTACGGACGGCGCGGGAAATTTCTCAATGATTTACACGATTATTCTCGACAAGTCCGCGCCGATTATCGGGTGTTTGCAGACGGAGTTTTATTCGACTTACGGACTCGGCTTTACGGTATCGGCAAGCGATGACAGCGGAAGCGTAATGCTGTATTACAAAACGCCGTCAAGCAGCAGTTACGTACTCGCCGGAACGTCGTCCTATTCGACAACACTTGAAAGTGAAAACGGAAAGTATTATTTCTACGCCGTTGACGATTTGGGAAACAGAAGTCAGACCTATTGGATTGACCTTCAAATCGTGTATCCCGATCCGACGGTAGAACATTCGGGAACGGACAATTCCGTCTATATCACTTGGACGAACGGCAAAACGGCAACGCTGAACGGGAACGATTATACCAAAGGAACTTGGATCAAGACGGAAGGCGGTTACACCGTAACGGTGACGAACGAATACGGACTGTCCACGACAAAGACGTTTTCTATTACGCACAATTACGTTGTTACAAAAATCGTTGAGCCGACCTGCACGACAAAGGGCTATTCGGTTTTCAAGTGTACGAGTTGCGGCGACGAACATGAGGGCAACGTAAAACTTGCGTTAGGGCATAATTACGACGTCGAAACGGTAGAAGCGACCTGTACGACTTACGGTTGTATCAAGCACACCTGTCTGAATTGTGGAGATACTTACGAAACGGACGTTCGGACGGCGCTCGGTCACAAATATACCGAAACGACAAAGGAAGCGACCTGTACGGAGAACGGCGGACAGCTGCATACCTGTACCGTTTGCGGATACGAATATCTGACCGATACGGTAAAAGCGACAGGTCACGATTATGCTACAAGCGTCGTAAGAGAACCGCATTGTGAAACGGAGGGAGAACGAATTTTCCATTGCGCTAAGTGCGGCGATGAATACTATACGGAAATCCCGGCTACGGGGCATAACTTTGAACTCACGGAATCGACCGTTGTGGACGGAGAAAACATCCGTACTTACGTCTGCACGAATTGCGGAGCGATTACCAAGCAGAATATGGGCGAACAGTACGAAAAGGTATCTTCCTATGTGGAGTATCTGTTTGAACAGTACCAGCCTTATATGTGGTGGGTGCTTTTGGCGACCGCAGGCGTTTGGAGCGTCGTGATGGGCGTATTCTTCGGTATTGCGGCAAAGA
>JAJWOJ010000333.1 GCA_021635425.1 Clostridiales bacterium
ACCGGAATCCTGGGGAGCGGATGCCAGAGATTTATGCGACATTATCCACATCGTTTCTTCTGGAGATCAAAGGCTTGCATTGCCGCTGTATACAATCGAAGAAATGGTAACCGAATGGCTCGTTAATCGCGTTATAGCCCTATATTACGATTTTCGTTACCTCCGCGGCGACAACACTTTGCTTGTGTATTTACTCAAATCTTTGGCGGCAAAATTATGGCAACGCAACCTGAAAATTTACAACAAATACGGGTATTCCGTCCTGCAAATCGAGAAAGAACGAGGCACTATGGACGGCAAGCCCGACAAAAGGAAATATTACTTGATGAACAGAAAAATTTACGCAGAAAGATTTTCAACAGACTGTTTCTCGGACTATTTCAACGAGATGGCGAGAAACGCAAAGACTGGAATAAACGACTACATAGAGTACGCGACGGAGAAAGCCTCCGTTTCCGAACTCAAAGAGCAGCACAGTTATTTTATAAATGCGCTGTATAAAAGCAACGAGGAGGATACTGCTATGAACTGAGAATTCTCGTGCCACTTTATACGGCAAAGGAGGAATTATGCCTTATGGCGAAACCAAAGTATATTTTGACGGAAGTCACTACATTGCAATACCGCACACAACCAGACCTGTACGACTGAAACGCTACCACGTGGAGGAAGAAATCGAAGTCATAAATAACGATACTTCCTCTTCCGTTGCCGATGAAACACCTTCAGAAAACGGCTTAGAATCGGCTGTATCGGACGATAATGTTTTGGTTGAAGAAGTACCTGCCGATGGCGAAAACACCGCTACGGATAGCGAAAACAAGCCAAAGAAAGCTCGCCGAATTACCCGTAAAGAATTGTTTGACGAGTTGTACCAAGAAGCACAAAAATTGAAGAAACACGAACGCAAAAAGTTTATCTTTAACGGCATGCGACCATATTTTGAAACGGACGACGAAACTACTCTGTACGTAAACAACAATATGGACCGTAAAAAGCGAAACGTTATATCCCGTCGTATAAGAATGACTCGTAAAGCGAACTTGCAGAGATTTAACTATTTTTGCACTTTCACCTACGATAGTAAGTTGCATACGGAAGAATCGTTCCGTAAATGCTTGAAGAAAACGCTTTCTAATTTCTGTTCCCGAAAGGGCTGGAAATATATCGGCGTTTGGGAACGTTCGCCCGAAAAAGATAGACTTCATTTTCACGGTTTGCTTTATATTCCCGACGGCACGATGCCGGGGTTTATGTTCGAGGACAACACATATAGTTTCAGCGAGCATAAAAGGCAGATAACGCTTCAGAATATGTACTTCAAGGAAAGGTTCGGAAGAAATGACTTCGAGGCGATAGAAGATCAGACAGGGCTTCGTAAAGCAATGCGTTACATAATGAAGTATATAGAAAAGTCCGGAGAGAGAATCGTCTACTCCAAAGGACTTCCGCAATTTTTCATTTCGGATATTATGGACGAAGATATAATCTGCCCGATAGGTATGGAAGATCAGAAGCTCTTACTCTTCGACGATTTCAACTGTTGGGACGAAGGTTGTCTTATGGGACAGGTGTCGCCCGAAGTAATAGCGCAAATGCGAACGGTAAGCTAAACAACGGTTGCGTATAAACGCAGGCTTAAATGAAAGTACTGCGCACGGCGGTAAAGGCGAAGATCGACAAGCGGTTTAGCGGCGACTTCGACTTCCGCCGCGCGTATTCATTTGGTCGGTTTAACGCAGTTTAGTTTACAGGGCGTGTGCTTGTCTCGGCGGAGCGAAGCTCCGACGACTTGTATCAAGACAAGCACACGCCCTGTACTCACGTTGTAACCTCAATGTGATTTCAATGTGATGTTACGTAACCTTGCTGTGACATGAGAAAAAACTTAAAAATCTTTTTTATTATGACAGACAGTTGGCATATTTTCTTTGTTATACTGAAAATGTTCGTAAGTGTCCTGTTTTGGGGACAGATAACAAGCTATAATTTATTTTGATGGTAAATCTTTGGTTTAAGCCCACTATCCGTATTGCTTTTCTTCGTAAAAAGTGCTATAATAGTTGCAACGTCCTTGCAAAGAGGTTGAATAATATGGAATTTAAGGATCAAATCAAACACGCCAGAGAAACAGTTCATATGAGCCAACAGGAATTTGCTGCGGCAATCGGCGTTGCTCATTCTTCGCTGAATCGTTGGGAATTAGGTGTTCGCAAACCTACCTATGCACTTCAGCGTAAGTTCTATGACTACTGCAAAAACAACGGAATTACATTTGAGGAGAAATAACGATGAACAAACAGCAATTAGCATCTAAAATTTGGGAAGCAGCAAATAATATGCGTTCCAAAATTGAGGCAAGTGAATATAAAGATTACATTTTGGGCTTCATATTTTATAAATTTGTTTCCGAAAACGAAGAAAGAGAATTTCGTGAACGCGAGGCTACCGAAGAAGAAATTAAAGAAACCGATGAAGATAGTTCCGATGCTAAATCTATAAAGCGCAAGCTTGGCTACTTTATTCATTACAACAATCTTTTTTCCACTTGGCTTAAAAAAGAAGAAGAGTTTTCTGTAGATGATGTTATTACTGCATTAAATGCGTTTTCAAGACTTAACTATACGACTTATAACGAGGAAACTAAAAAAGTCGAAAAAACTATATACTACAATATTTTCAATACGCTTGAAACGGGGCTAAGTAAACTCGGAGAAAATTCGTCGGCTCAAACGAGGGCAATAAAAGAGCTTATTCGCATAATAAAAGATATTCCTATCGACGATAAGGACGGTTATGACGTACTTGGCTTTAT
>JAJWOJ010000334.1 GCA_021635425.1 Clostridiales bacterium
AATACCGTCTGAAAATACGGTTGCGGGGGCGACTTATGAAGTGGCAAAAACGACTTAATATTGCGCTCACGGTAGCACTTACGATAGCGTTTATTTTATTCGGAGTACTTGTGTTCGGAGTTGCCTATCAGCGTGTTTTTGAGGCTTTAATCGACTTATACGGCGGTTTTAAGTATTATTTATGCGTGTTATTCGGCTTGCCTACAAACGATTTGCCGAGTGTGACGGACTATTCAAAAGTTATGGAATGGACGGTAATTTTACCGTCGGATTTCGAGGGTTTCAAAGTCAATACAACGGCGTATTTTTCTATGCTTTTCAGTAAGGAAAATTTTTTGTCGTGGCTGTCTGTAACAGGGGCAAAAGTGAGTGTTTGGGCAAAGGTTTTAACCATATTTTTGCCGTGTGTTGTAGTGTTGATTATTGTAGTAAAACGCATATACGCTACGCCTAATACAAGGCACAATAAAGACACTTTTCCGCTACGGATTTACAAGGTTGTTACGAGGTATACAATTGAATCATTGAAGCGTTTTTTACGGCAGTATTTTGAGTTCGTAAAACAGCACAATTCGATATGGATTATCTGGCTGACAATTTGGGTTTTTAACCTGAATTTTGCGACGGTGATTACAGAGTTTTTCGCCTTTTATTTCTACTTCGCCGTATCCTTCGATTTCAAAGCGATTTATACGCAAATTGTAAAACTTTTTATTGATTTGCAAGTGATTGTAAAGCACGTTCCGCTTTGGATATAACGGTCTTGATAAAATTACATCATATACGGAAAAAGATCACGGAACAGATAAACATAAGGAAACGTATGTTTATGACAATTACGGAAAACTTACCGAAGTAAAACATGATTCCGGCTTTACTTATCGTTACGGATATAAATCTTCTATCGATGGCGAAATCGATAACATTTCGATCGGTGAAAATATTGTCGTTAAACCGAAAACCGACGTAAACGGCAGAAATACCGGGAAACAGGTGCTTTTTGCAAACACGCAAGTAGAAACCGAAAGTATTTCTTACGTAAAATTCGGAGATCATGCCACAAATCTGCCCTCATCGATCGTGTTCGGCAAAAAAGGCGTTATAAATTGTTCCGCATCCGAACGCCTGAAATATTCTTATGACAAAATGGGCAATATTTCCGCAATCTTCAAAAACGGTACTCTTATCGTGAAATATACTTACGATAAACTCAATCGTATTATCCGTGAAGATAACAGAACGCTGAAACATACCTGGATGTTTGCATATGATAACAACGGAAATATCATTACCAAAAAAGAAACGGAATTCACGTTAAAAGAGAATACGGAAGATTGTATATTCACCGAATATTTATACGAATACGACGGAGACAGACTTGTTTATTACAAAGGTAAAACATGCAGTTACGGGGCAACAGGTAAACCGTCGATCTACAAGAATAATAATGTGTATTGGAGCGGTGTAAACGTTGTTGAGTATGGAAATAATAAGTTTACGTATGACGCAAGAGGCAGAAGATTAACAAAGAATAATCTCGTCTATACTTATGATAGTAACGGAAAACTTATCCGCCAGAGCGACGGCTTGGAATTTTTTTATGACCATACCGGTGTTGCGGGTATGAAATATAATGACGCGACATATATCTACAGAAAGGACGTTCAAGGAAATATTATTGCGTTGCTTGACAGTAGCGGTGGAATTGTGGTAAAATACACTTACGATGCATGGGGCAACTATGCGGCTGAAGCCTTGGATTATTATGACGGAAAAGTTCAGTTCAAAAATGTGGATTCTGATAAAGCGTTCAATGCCGACTATGCAAAATATAAGCAACTTGCAAATATAAACCCGTTCCGTTATCGCGGATATTATTACGACACCGAAACCGAACTGTATTTCCTCAAGACGAGGTATTACGACCCCGAAGTCGGTAGATTTATTTCTCCCGATAGCATAGAATATCTTGATCCTGAGACAATAAACGGCTTAAACCTTTATGCATATTGCAACAATAACCCTGTTTCCAACGTGGATCCAAACGGTAATAAATGGTGGCATTGGTTTTTGGGTGTCGTTGCTGTTGTTGCTCTTGCGGCAGTTGTTGTTGCTTCAGCTGTCCTCACTGGAGGAACATCTTTAGTTGCAATTGGCATTGGATTTGCAATTGGTTCAGCGGCAAGCGTTGTTACCCAAGGAATATCAAATGTTATAAATGGAAATAATTTTTTCCAAAACATAAATATTGCAACTGTATTAATTAGTGGTTTAGCGGGGGCTGCTTTTGCTACTGGACTAGGCGGATTAGCAGGAGCGTTAGGGATTGGCGTTGCGTCAAGTGTTGCTACTTCTGCTATTGAAGAGAAATCAATTGGAGAAATTCTGTTCAATGGTTTGGTTGGTGGATTATCAGCTGGTTTGGCTTTTGGCTTTGGACAGTTAATCGGAAAAGTTGTATATCAAGCAAATGATTTTGTTTTTGGGACATTTTGGGAAATGGCAAAAGTTGATGGAGCTAATGTTGTTAAAGGGGCTTTAACAGCCTTTAGTTCTTCATGGTTTAAGTTCCTTCCAAGTATTACACCGGGAACAACAAGAGCTATTTTAAATTTCTTAGGTAAAAAGGTTGGCGGATTGTTAAATGGTTAAGAATTACAAAAAAGTAATATATGGCTTAGTGTGTTTTTTATTAAATGTGGCAGTTTCTATATTTACAATATTGAATATACTCAATTGGGATCCGATAGACAATGTAATTTTTTTCTTTATTTGGTCAAAAATTATGTGGTTTTTATC
>JAJWOJ010000335.1 GCA_021635425.1 Clostridiales bacterium
CAAGGCTCGTCGTCAGCGGAAGAGATTTAACGAGCGGTAAGCCGAGGTCGATTTCCGTTTGTTCGCAGGACGTAATCTTCCCGATAAAAGCGTTTTACGATAAACTTTTCGAAGTCGTCGATATAGTTTTGGGCAAGCTCCCCGCGGAAGTGTCTGCGGAAGTGAGACGAAGCGGCGTTTATTTTTCGGGCGGTTCGAGCAAAATCCCCGGGCTTGACGTCTATTTCAAAGAGAAAATGGCGATAAAGGCAAATATCGGGGACGACCCGGAAATCGCAACCGTTTTAGGCGGCGGAATGATTGCGGGAAACAAATCGCTTCTGAAAAAAATTAAAATCATTAAAAAGTAAAATTGCGCGATAATCGACTTATAGGCGGGTTTTTGAATTGTTATGAACAAAATAAATTATAACGACGAAATGAAAAAAGAGATAGCGGGCGGGAGCGGCGAGAAAAAGAAACTGCTTCTGCACAGCTGCTGCGGGCCGTGTTCCACGGCTGTTATAGAGCGGCTCGAACCGTTTTTCGATATCACCGTTTTTTATTTCAACCCCAACATCACCGAAAGCGAAGAATATAATTTAAGGCTTAACGAGCAGAAGCGTTTTATCGCGGAAGCTTACGGCGATAAAATAAAAATCATCGAAGGCAGATATAAATCGGTTGAATTTTTCTTAAAAGCCGAAGGATTGCAGAAAGAACCCGAGGGCGGAAAAAGATGTGAAATGTGTTTCACGATGCGCCTTACGGAAACGGCAAAGGTTGCAAAAGAACAGGAATTTGACTATTTTTGTTCGACGCTCAGCGTCAGCCCGCACAAAAACGCGGAGATTATAAATTCGATAGGCGAAAAACTTTGCAAAGAGTTCGACGTTAAATATCTCGTCAACGATTTCAAAAAGGAAAACGGATACAAACGCTCCGTCGAGCTTTCGGAAAAATACGAGCTGTACAGACAGCGTTACTGCGGGTGTATTTATTCGAAATACGCAAATTTACCCGGCTTGGAAGAGACGGAAGAGCCGCAGACGTAAAAGTATACTTAAAATAAAAAAATACATAAAAATGAGAGTAATTGCAGGCAAGCACAGAGGACGGGTGCTTAAAGAGTTCAAAGGGCGGGAAATCCGCCCCACATCGGACAGAGCAAAGGAGGCTTTGTTCAATATTTTGCAGTTCGACATCGCGGGTTGCGCTTTTCTCGATTTGTATTCGGGAACGGGCGGAATCGGTATCGAAGCCATATCACGCGGAGCCGAAAAGGTGGTTTTTGTAGATAATTCCGAGGAAAGCATAAAGCTTTTAAAGGAAAATCTTAAATACCTTAAAGAGGAAGCCGAAGTCGTTCGGTCGGACGCCGCGGCGTATATCGCGTGTTCGAGAACGAAATTCGATTTTATTTTTCTCGATCCGCCTTATCGCGACGACGCGAAGCCGCTTATAACAGCCATTGCCGAACGCGGAATTTTAAACGACGGCGGCAGGATAATTTACGAGCATTCGGACGGAAGCTGCGGGGATATCGAAGGCGTTAAGCTTGTCGATACGAGAAACTACGGCATTGCCGTATTCGATTTTTACGAGGTGTGAAATGAAGAAATGCGTTTTTGCGGGTACGTTCGACCCCGTGACGAAAGGTCATGAAGAGGTTATCGCAAAGTGCAGCGAACTTTTCGACGAAGTCGTCGTCGCGATTTGCGTAAACGTCAACAAAACGACGATGTTTTCAGCCGAAAAAAGGCTTGATATGCTCACGCTCGTCACAAAAAAATATAAAAACGTCAAGGCGGTTTATCACGAAGGGCTTCTTGTCGATCTTTTAAAAAAGGAAGGCGCGCTGTATAACGTGAGAGGACTCAGAAACGGCAGGGATTACGAATACGAAAACGAAATGAATTTCGTAAATTCAGAGCTTATGTCCGAAATCGTGACGCTGTATATTCCGTGCAGCAATTTAAACGTTCAGGTGAGTTCGTCGGTCGTTCGCGAACTTCTTAAATTCGGCAGAAGCGCGGAAAATTACGTTCCCGCCGAAATAAAAAACCTGTTAGAGACAAAATAAAAGGCAGACGGCAAAAGCGAGGATTGTCTGAACGAGCTTAGCGAGCAGAAAGACGCTTGTTTTTGCGTTTGCTTTTTTCAGAAAGCATATCGATTGAACTATAACCGAAAGCCCGCCGAAGGAAATGATCGCAGAGGCAAAAGCGGGGCTATAAGTCGATAAACGGCACAATGACAGCATCTTGCACCCTCTCGTGCATTCGATAAGCCCGTAACAAAAAGCGTTTGAAACGTCGGCGTTTTTTGTTATCGCGTTCATCGGAAAAACGAAAGGATAAAGCAGATTGAAATTCTGAAACACGTCCGCAACGAGATAAAACACGCAGATAAACCCGCCGACGACGGCGAGCGAGATAACGGAAGAATACGCGCAGTCGTATAAAACGTTCGCCGATTTTTCTTCGTTGCGGCTCGGGATAACAGAAACCGACGGGGCAACGCGGGAGCTTATAAGTTTTTTCGGACGATAAAATCTGAAAATCAGCCCCGTGATAATCGCCGACAGTATGTGCGACAAAAAAATCACGCGCCCCGTTTTAACCGAGCCGAACATTCCTACGCCCACGCTTCCGATGACGAACAGCGGACCCGAAGTGGAGCAGAAAGTAGACATTTTCGTTGCCTCGACGTCGGAAATAAGACCGTTTTCGCCGAGGTCGCCGATAATTTTCGCTCCGACGGGATAGCCCGAAAGCACGCTCATCAGAAAAACGTAAGCGGAAATACCGTTCGTG
>JAJWOJ010000336.1 GCA_021635425.1 Clostridiales bacterium
AATTCCGCGCGGTATTTTACGCCGCTTTCTTTCAGTTTCCCCGACGAAATAAGCGGAACTACAATGCCGATTGTAAGGAAACCTACGAGAGCCACAAGCGCGAGATACCAACTCGAAACAAACCCTACGAACAGGAACACAGCCGTAGATACAAGCACGGCAATACAGATGGGCGAAATGGTATGCGCATAGAAAACTTCAAGCGTTTCGATGTCCGAGGTGATCATTGCGATAATACTGCCCTTTTGTTTGCTTTCAAGTTTTGCGGGGCAAAGAACGCGTAATGCGCCGAAGATTTTATCACGGAGAACCGCAAGAAGTTTGAACGCGATATAGTGATTGCTGTACTGCTCGAAATAGCGAAGCAGACCGCGAAGCACGCCGCAACCTATCGTAAGCCCGATAATCCACCCGTAAGAAAGCGCAATTGCTTCTCCGAGTGCCTTCGCAACTCCTACCGCGCCGAATACCGTTACGCCCATCGCGCAGACAAAGCCCACGCTTCCGTTTATAACGGCTAAAACCATTATGTAAGACAAACTGCCGAGAAGAGCAATCAGGCTTGCCATAATCTTCGCGCCGCTTCTTCTCAAAGTCTTTTTCTGCACACTCATGCTATCACCTCCGAATACCCCTGTTCAAGCGTTTTCTGCGCGGTGAATAGGCGCGCGTATCCTTGCCGTGCGCTCATCAGTTTTTCGTGCGAACCGCTTTCCTTTACCTCGCCCTCTTCCATATAATATATATTGTCTGCGGGAACGACGTTGGCAAGGCGGTGCGAAATAACGATAACGCTTCTGCTTTCCGAAATCGCCTTGATATTCTTCATAATAATAGCTTCGCTGTCGATGTCGATATTGCTTGTAGCTTCGTCGAAAACGTAAATATCTTTACCCGATACAAGCGCGATCGCAAGGGCAAGGCGTTGTTTTTGCCCGCCCGAAATGTTGTTCGCGTCCTCTGTGATAACCTTATCCAACCCGCCGTTTTCTTCGATAAACTCTTTCAAATTTACCTTTTCGAGCGCGGCGAAAATTTCTTCGTCCGAAACGTTTTCTTTCGCCATCTTGAAATTATCTCTTACGCTTTCGTTGAAAATATAAGTGTTGTAACTTACCGCCGCAAGGTGCGAATACCAATTCTCGCGCGACAACTTTTCAAGCTGTTTGCCGCCGACAGTCACTTCGCCCTTTTGCGGACGGAACGCTCCGACAAGCATATTCACGACCGTGGATTTTCCGCACCCGCTTTCGCCGACTATTGCCGTCATTCCCTTTTCGGGGAAGGTCATATTCACGTTTTTCAGAACGTCGCGCTTACCGTCGTAAGAGAACGTGACGTTTTCGAGTTTAATTTCTTTGCCGTCTACATTTTCAGTTCCCCATTCGGGGTCGGGTGCGTTTAACAGCGAAATAATCTTTTTACCCGCGCTTGCGCCGTTCATAGCAACGTGGAATGCCGAGCCGAACGCGCGAAGGGGCAGGAAAAATTCAACCGCCACAAGGCATAAGAACAATGCCGCAATCGGGTTAAGTCCCCAAAACACCGCGCCGCAGATTGCCAATGCTATGCCTACTCCCGCGCCGCCGTATGCAACCAAGTCCATTATCGTGGTACTTGCAAGTTGCATTACAAGAACTTTCATCGTGATGACTCTGAATTCTTCCGCGCTTTCGTTTATTTTAACGTGCTGAGCCGCGTCTGCCTGAAAAATTTTAAGTTCTTTAAGTCCTTGAACGCTGTCAAGAAATTTATCGCCCATCGAAGTGTATTTGCCCCAATATTTCGCAAAAATCTTCTTTGCATACTTGCTCACCGCTATAATAGATACGGGAATCAGCGGCACGCACGCAATAAGAACGAGAGCCGTTCTCCAATCGATCCACACGCATATCAAGAACAATATTACGGGTGCGATCATCGCAAAAAAGAACTGCGGCAGGTATGAGGAATAATAAAGGTCGAGTTGCTCTACGCCTTCCACCGAAACCTGTGTAAGTCCAGCCATGCTCATTCCGTCGGTAGTCTTCACACCAAGTTTCACTATTTTGTTATACACCCTTTCGCGCAAATCTTTTTTAACTTTTCTTCCGAGCTTGTCCTTTATATCGCCCGTCGCGCGTGAACAGATATATCTCATGATAATACCGACAACCGCGCCGATAAGCGGATAAATAAATTGTATCCATTCGGCGTTCTGCGTCAACAGGTACACGGAATAGCAGACGCTCCCCGTTATCGCAACGTTCGCGATTAAACCTATCGCCTGCAACAATACGGCGATAAATATGTACTTCTTATTTCCGCCGATGAGTTTAAATAGTTCTTTGTCTATCATTTGTCTACTCCTTGTCTTAATCAATCGGCACCTGATGCGCACCCTTCATTTCTGACTTTATAAAATTTGCCACTCCGTTACGGGTTACGTCCGAAAACGCGCAGGCGGCGTTAAGAGCATCTTCATAAGCCTGGTTTTCGCTCGTTCCGCAATGTAACGACAAATGCGCCGACATAAAACGTATAATCGTCATATACTCGTTCAGAACTTCCCTTCCGCGATCCGTAAGAACGATTTTCCTATCATTCTTATCGATATATTCTTTTTCCCGCAACCTTTCAATCGCGTTATACGCACTCACCTTTGTTACGTGAAGCCTGTTTGCTATATCGGTCTGTTTAACCGACTGCAGCTCTTTGGCAAGGTTGTTTGCCGCTATCAGATACCTTAATTCCGACGAACTCATATGTAACTCACCATCCGTTTTATTTGGTTAGC
>JAJWOJ010000015.1 GCA_021635425.1 Clostridiales bacterium
CCAAACAGCCGCCTGGACAAGGTGCGCCATATGTTTCAGAAGGTAATGTAAAGATGATTTGACCGTCGTGGACACTATGAACGTGCTGATGAGCAATTATTTTAAGCAACCCGGAACGTACGACGTGATTGTCAACTTAAAAACATTTGAAATTACCGCGGAGCTGTTACCCGAATAAATACTGTAATAACGACAATCCATTTACGTTTAATTCAAGGAGAATCCTATGGCAAACGACGTACATAAAATCAAATTGCTTGTTCTATGGGATATTCTGTGTAAAAACACAGACGAAAATCACGCAATGAACGCAGACGAGATACGCGAAGAACTTGCAAAACGCGGAATCAGCGTAATGCGCAAAGTGGTTGCAACGGACATAGCCGCATTAAATAAATACGGTTATGAGGTTTTATCCTATAAGAAAAAGTATTACTATTATTACGTCGTAAGCCGTCCGCTTGAAACGGCGGAAGTCGTTATGCTTGCAGACGTCATCAAGGCGTCCAAACTGACTTCTACGCAGAAAAATATAATGATAGAAAAATTGTCAGGCACGTTGTGTTCCCATCAGGCGGAGAATCTTTCAAAGCATATTATTTCGTTGGATAAAAGCAGAAAAGGAAGTTCGTCTCTGATTTACAACGTGGATGCCATAGAGCGCGGAATAGAAGAAAACAAGCAAATTTCTTTCTTGTATTTCGACTATGACGAGAAGCACAAAAAAGTCTATCGAAAGAACGGCGACAGATATACGGTCAATCCTGCGTTTATGGTGTGGAACAGAGATAATTATTATATGTTGTGTTTCTCAAACGGACACGACGATATGGTAACGTACCGCCTTGACAAAATGGAGAACGTAAAGGTCGAAGAAGCGGAGCGCGAACCGCACCCGGAATACGAGTTGTTCAATACGGAAGAATACCGAAAGCAGGTGTTTTCAATGTTCGGCGGAGAAACGCAAAAAGTAACTCTTCTTTTTACGCCGAAAATTCTTTCGGATATGTTCGATCGTTTCGGGGACGATATACGAATCAGGAAGATTGACGACAATACATATACGGTTGACGTAGCCGTTCAGGTATCGAAAACGTTTTTTGCGTGGATCGTCGGAACGCAGGGAAAGGTAAAAATCAAAGCTCCTGAAAAGGTAGTTACGGAGTTTTCAGACTTTGTAGCAAAGATAAAAGAAGTATATTAGCCCGTAAAAAAGATGCTCTCACTTCGGTGGGAGCAAATTTTTTTGAAAAAATTCATAAAAAAGTCTTTCAATGCCAAATTTTTGGAACTGAAAATTTGAAATAATCAAAAAGAAATGGTATAATACGCTCACAACCTAAATTGAACGCAAAGTTCAATATAAGAACAAAAGAGGACTTACCAATGAGAACGCTAAACCCGAACACCTTGGAACGGGTGGAGAACTATATCACCGAATATCAGAAGAAGAACGGAAAATCACCGAGCTACCGTCAGATTATGCACGGCGTGGGGATGAGTTCTCTCAATCTTGTGCAGAGATACGTTTTGGCGCTTGAAAGAGAGGGACGAATCGAAAGGACGCGAATCGGCAACATCTCCGTGCCGCCGAAGCTGAAGCCAAGCGGAGTTGCGATTGCACCGCTTGTGGGTTCTATCGCCTGCGGACAACCTGTTGACGCGGTGGAAAATATCGAAGAAAGTTTTGCGCTTCCGCGCTCTATTTTCGGAAACGGCGACTTGTTTATGCTCCGCACGTTCGGCGACAGTATGATTGACATAGGTATCAAAAAAGACGACCTCGTAGTTATCCGCAAGCAAAACACGGCGGAGGACGGAGAAATTGTCGTGGCAATGATAAACGGCGAAACGACTTTGAAACGTATTTTCAGAAGAAACGGCAAAGTTATTCTGCATCCCGAAAATAAAGAGATGAAAGATATTGTCGTAAAGGATTGCGAGATACAGGGAGTCTTGGTCAGTTGTATCAAGATATATGATTAAGGTATTGATGCGCTTTACGCCCCGAAAGCGCAAAGATATAGAAATTACGGACGATGAGCGACTGTTGCATTGGAGTTATCCCGACCGTGCTTGAACAGTTGCTTAAATTCAAATCGGATGTAAGGCTTGGGAGGAAGGAGGTTGTATTCAATGAAATATGCAATGTGTCCGAAATGCGGTCGACGTCTTTGTAAAGGCGAAAACGGAACCAAGGTGGAAATGGAGTGTCCGAAGTGCGGAGAATTTGCTTCCGTTATCATCGAAGAAGATGATATACATATCAGCAAAAAGCCGATATTTACGACAACGCAGGACAAGCAGTTAAAGCAACACGCTTAAATAAAAAAGAAAACTGAATAGCAGCGGGTAAAGGAGTGCCGTTGTATTCCTTTACTGACATCTTGTTATGAGGCTGGACTTAATGAGAAGGTTAAGAGGAGCCTGACAGATAGTAAAATCCTGAAAGCATAGGGTTATTCTATTTGTCAGGCTTCTTTTTTGATGCCTATTATGCCCGATTGCGAGGATTTTACCTCGCAGTCGGGCTTTTTCTATTTGGGGCAGAAATCTGTCCGATTGCGATTTTTTCTAAAACAAAAATCAAAAATCGGAGGATTTCAAAATGAAAAAGAAAGTCTATTACAAACTCAACCGCTACAAAGTAGCAAAAGTAGAAGTAGAAAGCGTAGAACAGGAACAAGCAGTAAAAATACTGAACCGTGAAACGGATCGCTTTGCAAAGTCGGAAGATACATATTACGAAAAATGTTCTTCACTCGACGAGATGTATGAAGAAACAGGTTTCGAGCCTGCGGATGATACGCCGTCGCCGGAAGAACAGTTCTTTGAAAATGAACGGAAAAAAGCCATCAAGCAACTCGTAAGTAAAGCCATGCAAGAATTGACTGAGAAACAAAGAATAGTCGTCTATAAAACATTTTGGGAGGAAAAAACATTGCGTCAAGTTGGTTTGGAATTGGGGATAGACAACAAGACGGTTTACGAGATTTTAGAAGCCGCAAAAGGAAAAATGAAAAAATTTTTGAAGTTTTTTTGAAAAACACCCCCGCAAAACGCTTCTAACTTTCCAATAGTAGTGAGGGGGTACAACACCCGAACAAAAAAACGGACAGAACAGGAGGCAAAGCAATGACCGAAAGCAAGAATACATATTTACCCGAACAGGGAGAAATCGACAGAACGAAAATAAAGGGATATTCCCTTCGGATCGGAGCGTTTACCTCTTGGGTAAAAGAGAACGGCTATACAACGAGCCAAATAGCGGCACGTCTTAATATGAAAGAGGAAGATCTGCTCTGCAAACTCAAAGAAAAACAACTTTTCAATAGAGAACAACTGCGGATACTGATCAGACTCATGGGAGCGTCGTCGGCGTGTTTCGTTATTTATTATCCGACCTTTGAACTCCGACAACAGGTTTACTTTGAAGTGTTTGGAAAAGAATTACCATTACAGAAAGAAAGACAAAGGAGGTGGAAGAAAAATTGAGTGAGATGAAAAGACTGTCTGACAGAAACCGGGCGATACAGGAGATGCTGACAAGCGGCGAGGGACTGAAAACCTTTTACCGATTTGTAGCGAACAATCCGCATATCGCCTTGCACGACGCGTGTCAGATCGTCATTGAAAGACCAAGCGCAAGCATCTGTTTTTCATTTGAAGAATGGAACGCGCAAGGGCGCAGAGTAACAAAAGGCAGAAAAGGGATTCCGTATTACGACAACGACGGAAGCAAACACTTTGTGTTTGACGTGTCGGACACGCACGGCGACAACCGCTACCGAAGAAGTATCAATCCCGTCAAAAAGATTTTGGACGGATTAGACCTTGTAAACGGCACGGAGATAGCAGGCAGCAACCGCGGCGATTACAGGATTATGCTTTCGGGCGTAGTCAATTACCTCGGTCAGAACGAATTTTTTACCGAGGACGAGGACAGGAACCGTCTGATTGCAGAGGGCGCAACCTATTTGCTTTATTCTACGACGGGTTTTCCGAAAGACAGAGGAATTACCTTAAAGGGTTACCCTTACGGTTTATCCGAGAACGCAGACCTTTTCCGTGAAATATTGAAAACGACGGAGGTCTTACAGCAAGACATTAACGACGCGGTAGCGAACAAGCAAAGCGAAGTTCCCGTTATCGACGATACGGAAGAAGAAACGGTTACGGACGAACCCGTGATTCCAAAATCGGACGAAACACCCGTAAAAACGCAAGAAGAAAGCAGTGTTACCCCGTTCTATCGTAGGTATTTGCAGGTACAAAGGGACAACCCCGACAGTATCGTTGCATACCGAATGGGCGATTTTTACGAGATTATGGGCGAAAAAGCGGAACAAGCCGCAAATATTCTCGGTTTAACCCTCACAGGCAGGAACGTCGGACTTCCCGAAAGAGTGCCGATGTGCGGTTTTCCGTATCACGTTACGGAAACATACCTTGAAAAACTGCTTGTACAAAGTAGCGTGGTGGTAGTAGAGGGCGAAAACGAGCCGATAAAAATTCTATCTCGTGCCGAAGCTCTCGGACAAACCGACGAGACGAAGAAACCGAAACCCGAACTCATCGAATCAGACGACGATGAACCGAACCCGTTCGATACCGAACAGGAACTAACGGACGAGGAGCAGCCCGATTACGTCGGAGAGATTGACACCCGTTTCCCTATAACGGACGACTATGGCGACGAAGATGACGACCCCGACGAAGAAGATTGGAATGAAGCCGAAGAATCGGACTACAACGGGGACGAAGAAACGGTCGACTACGATTACGAAGAAGAAAAGCAAGCCAAAAAGGAGGAAAAAAGCGAAAAGAAAGGGCGACCGATATGGGAACGCCGAAACAAACCGAGCAGACAAAAGTCGTTCTTTGACGAGTTGGAACCAAAGACGGCGGAAGAAGAGCTGACGGAATACATACTCAAAGGCGGGAGCAACGTAAGCGGCAGTAAGATACGCATTTACGATGAGTATCAGAAGAACCCGTATGAGCAGGATTTTGTTCGCTTTTTGAGTAAAGAGTATGGCGTAGGCGGGCGTGGCGGTCCTGACGGCATTGATGAAATGCACGACGGCAAGGGCATCCGTTTCAGTAAAAAGAACAAGGAAACGGGAGAAACGATAGCCGTATCGCTGAAATGGGAACAGGCGGCAGTCAAAATAGCTAACCTTATTGACGAGGACAATTATCTCAATGAAGAAGAAGCAAAAGAGTATGCAACCCTTGTCCGATTCCGCAACGAGCGGAAGAGTGCGAACGGAGATGACGAACTTGTCAAAATAATGGCAAGGCAAATCGTCGAATACGGCACGGCGCACACATACTGCGAAAAGTATAGCGATTATCCGGGCTTTTTGGAGGAGGGCTTGATATTTTTCTCTCAGCATACGGAAGAGATTATAAAGGAAGTCGAAAAATACGACGAAGTAATTTCTGCCGCAAATACGAATTATCCCTATCTGAGCATATCGTTCAAACTTCCTTATTGCCCGGTATGGCAAGCAAGGGAGGAAAGAATCCGTCAAAGAGAAGAAAGGGTTAAAGACTACGTTGACCGTTTTACAAGACAATGCGCAGACGGGTATAAACCGTCAAACGAAAAAAACGTTGTCCTGACGGTAACGGCAGACGACCTTCCCGAAAACGAATTTCTGTTTCTGAAAGACTACCGCGACGAATTTACAAAGTATTGCTTAAAGCAAAAGGGCGTAGAAAACGTAGACCTTTCCATGCAAAGGATAGAGATAACGTTTGACAGACGGTATATCGAATCCCTGATTGCAGGAAACGAGCAAACGCCTGAAGAAAGGGGCAGAATCCGAAAAATCGCAAACGGCATAATTTCCGAAGGGATAAGGGAAAGCACGGAAGGCAACTATTGTGCGTTCTTTGACGAACTCAAAGAACACGAAGAATTTGCCCGTATCCACAGAAAGGAAATAGCCGAAGAACTGTGTCGTCGTGAAGAAGTATCCGACGTGGAAATGAACGACGACGGCTTTGACGTCAATTACTACACGCAATATCTTTGGAATTACAAGGACGAACCTGAATCAGGGGAAGAGACCACAAGGAAGCACGAACATCAGGGAACGGTTACTAAGTTTAACCGTTTCAAAGAGCTTACCGAAACGGACAGGGTGTTTGCAGAAGAGTTTTTCTCAAAGGATATGAGTGAACCGTATGATTCGCCTTGGGGTGAAGTACAGTCCTGCACGGTAATCAAGAACGGTATCTACTTTGTTTCGACGGCAGGTCACGGCGGCATTATGATTCCTCAAATTCTCGCACCGCATATTCTGTCGGCAGAGGCGTTATCGGAAGGCTTTATCGAACAGGGCTATTACTGTTACGAAGAGGACGCCGATAAAAACGTGCCTTTACGAGAATTGTACGATAAGGGAATTCTGAAAAGGGATAACGATTATTTCACGAGTAGTTATGTAAACACGGACAGACCTGATATGAAAGGCAGGTATATTCAGTTCAACGAACTTACGGACGAAGAAAAGGATAAGTTCTATGAAGATTGGGACAAAATCCTGAATGAATCCCTTGCGCATTGGAACACACAGTATTGGCAAGCGCACGAAAGTGTTGAAACAAATACAACTATCGTTCGCGACTTGGACGAAGAGGAAGACGCCGAATGGGACAGCCGTATCGAAAGCGGAGAACTCAAGCCTATCGAGAACGGCAACACCGACCTTACCGAAATCGGTTTCGACCAATCAGAACTTGGCGGAGCGAAACAGCGTTTCAAAAATAACGTTGAAGCGATAAAACTCGTCAACCGCCTGCACCGTGAGAACAGAGCGGCAACGGCGGAAGAAAGGAAAGTATTGTCCGGATACGTCGGTTGGGGCGGTTTGGCGCAAGCGTTTGACGAACACAATACCGCTTGGCAAAAAGAGTACGCGGAATTGAAAAACGTTCTGACGGACGAAGAATACGCGGCGGCAAAAGGCAGCGTTCTCAACGCGCATTATACAAGCAAGGAAGTCATCGGGGGTATCTACCGTGCGCTTTTGCAGTTCGGCGTAAAAGGCAACAACCGCATATTAGAGCCGGCAATGGGAACGGGTAATTTTTTCGGATTTATGCCGAAGGAAATCTCGGACGGCGCGCATTTGTACGGTGTGGAACTTGACCGCATCACGGGCAGAATCGCTACCAAACTGTATCCGCAGGCAAGAATACAAATCAAGGGATTTGAAGAAACCTGTTTTCAGGACAATTCATTTGACCTTATGGTAACGAACGTACCATTCGGCGGTTACGGCGTATTCGATCCGGATTACAACAAGCATCATTTCCTGATTCACGACTATTTCATCGCCAAAGGCATCGACAAGATAAAGCCGAACGGACTTATGGCGGTCATCACGAGCAAAGGGACTTTGGATAAACTCAATCCGTCCGTCAGAAAGTACATCGCGGACAGAGCGGAACTTATCGGCGCAGTAAGACTTCCGAATACGGCGTTCAAGAAAACGGCAAATACCGAAGTCGTAACGGATATTCTGTTTTTCCGTAAACGAGAAGAAGCAATCAATGCAAACGTGGAAAAAACGGAATGGCTTTCGACAGGCAAGACCGAAGAGGGGTTTGAAGTAAACAACTACTATCTTAAACACCCCGAAATGGTACTCGGCACGTTTGCCAAAGAAACGGGACTTTACGGCGCGGAGGACGTTACGGTAAAGCCTGACGGCAGAGAGTTATCGGAAGCAATAAACGAAGCGATAAGCCGATTGCCGAAAGATTTTTATATCAATCCCGAATATACGGAAGAAGCGGACGCAAAAGAAGAAGTCGAGGTAGATTACGACGTCAAGCCGATGAACCTGAAAGCGGTGAACGGCAAGGTGTATATGCGCGTCGGGGACAGAATGGTGGAGCAACCTCTGCCGCCTTTCCCGAAAGACGCATATCAGCGTATCGCCGATATGATAGACCTGCGCAAACAACTGCGCTACGTTTTGGATATTCAGGTGGAGGGCTGTTCCGATGAAATCTTGGAGCGCGAACAGCGGAAACTGAACGCACAGTACGACAGATTCGTAAAGCGTTTCGGCAACGTCAACGGCAAGACAAACGCGCGGCTTTTCAAACCCGACGGCGACAGCGCATTGCTGTTTGCCTGCGAGAACGTATCCGAAGATGAAGAAACGGTCACGAAAGCGGATATATTTTTCAAGCGCACGATCCGCCCGTACACGGCGGTAACAAGCACGGACGACTGCTTTGAAGCATTGCAGATCAGTAAGAACGAGCGCGGCGCGGTAGATATTTCGTATATCGAAGAACTCACGAAAAAGGATTACGATACCGTGCTTTCCGAACTCGGAAACGCCGTGTTCCGAAACCCCGTTGCGGTCAATCCCGAAGATAAATATTCGGGCTTTGAAACGGCGGAAGAATACCTTTCGGGCAGAGTGGTGGATAAGTTACAGACGGCGGAGCGTTACAGACAGGACTTTCCCGACCTTATCGACTACGACAAGAACGTTGCCGCGTTGAAAGAAGTGCAACCCGCGCCCATTAAGGCGTCGGACATAGCGGTGAGAATCGGCACGAGCTGGATAGATAAGGAGATATACAAAGATTTTTTCTGTCAGCTCATCGATATGCCGTACTATATGCGGGACGGAATCGAACTTTATTACAACAAACACGATTCGAGTTGGCGCGTGGACCGCACGACGAGTTATGCGAGAAATTACCGCTCAATGAAGATAACGAACGTTTACGGCACTTCCCGCGCAAATGCGTACAGGCTATTCGAGGACTGTCTGAATCAGCGGTTTACGCAGATTTACGATACGGTTTTAGACGAGGATGGCAGAGAAAAGCGCGTACTCAATCAGTCGGAAACGGTAGCGGCGAGAGAGAAACAGAACAAAATCAAGGAAGCGTTCAAGGATTGGATATTCGCAAGTCCCGGTCGGCGCGATGAGTTGGAAGCGATCTACAACAGACTGTTCAACCAAATAAAACTGCCGAAATACGACGGAGGCTATCTGAAATTCCCCGAAATGAACCCGGCTATCGAACTGCGCCCGCACCAAAAAGACGCGGTACACCGCATTATCACGAGCGGGAATGCGCTTTTGCACCATATCGTGGGTAGCGGAAAAACGTTTACGATCTGCGCGGCGGCAATGAAACTCCGTCAGTACGGATTAGCAAAGAAACCTATGATTGCCGTACCGAACCACTTGGTACAGCAATGGGCAAATCAATTCAGACTTCTGTATCCGACGGCGAAACTCCTGATTGCGACCAAAGACGACTTGGACAAAGACCACAGAGAACAATTCGTTTCCAAAGTGGCGATGGGCGATTGGGACGCAGTCATCATTGCGCAGAGCAGTTTTGCGAAAATCAACGTTTCTTCCGAGCGGCAGATACGAAAGATACAGGAGGAAATCGAATCGATCGAGCGCAGTATCGAAATGCAGTGGGAGAACAGCAACGCTCCGTCAGGCTCGGTTAAGAACTTGGAGCGTATCAAGAAAAACCGTGAAGCGCAACTCAAAAAGTTGCTCGACGAATCGAAGAAAGACAACGTGCTTATCTTTGAGAAACTCGGCGTTGATTATCTCTTTGTGGACGAAGCGGACGCGTATAAAAACCTGTTCCTGTTTACGAAGATGAACAACGTAGCGGGTATTTCCAACGCCGCCAGCGCGAGAGCGAGCGATCTGCAACTCAAAATCGAATACATCAACGAATTGCACGGCGGAGACAAAGGCGTAGTGTTTGCGACGGGAACGCCCATATCGAACAGTATGACGGAAATGTTCACGATGCAGACGTATCTGCAAAAGCAAACGCTTGAACGGCTCGGTATCAACTACTTCGACGCGTGGGCGGCAGACTTCGGCGAAACGGTAACGGCGCTTGAACTTGCGCCGTCGGGCAAAGGGTACAGGGCAAGAACGAGATTTGCGAAATTCACGAACCTGCCCGAACTTTTAACGCTGTACCACTCGTTTGCGGACGTGAAAACGGACGTAAAACTCGAAGTGCCGGAAGCGGAGCGGAAAGTCGTAACGATAAAGCCGACGGATACGGTTATCGAACTGACGGAACAGATTGCCGAGCGCGCCGACAGAATATACGGCGGCGGTGTCGATCCGCATATCGACAATATGCTCAAAGTCACGGGCGACGGCAAGAAACTCGCCCTCGATCCGAGATGTATCGATCCGATGATGGCGGACGAGAACGACAGCAAACTCAACTATTGCGCGGAGAACGTGTTTGAGGAGTGGCAAAGCTCTGCGGAAATCAAAGGCACGCAACTCGTATTCTGCGATTTGTCCACGCCGAAGAAAGCATATTCCGATTACGAATACGGCAAGGACTTCGACGCCTATAACGACTTAAAGCACAAGCTCGTAGAGCGCGGAATCCCCGAAGAACAGATTGCCTTTATCCACGACGCGAACACGGACAAGCAAAAGCAAGACCTTTTCGATAAGGTAAACGCAGGCACAATCCGCGTTCTTATCGGCAGCACCGAGAAGTGCGGCGCGGGAACGAACGTACAAAAACGGCTCGTGGCTCTGCATCATCTGGACGCACCTTACCGTCCGCGCGACTTTACGCAACGCGACGGGCGAGGTATCAGGCAAGGAAATATGAATAAGAGCGTCCGCATTTACACCTACGCGACGGAGCGTACCTTCGACAGCTATTCCTATCAGATTCTCGAAAACAAACAGCGTTTCATTTCGCAGATTGAAAAGGGGGATATGACGGTGAGAGAAGCCGACGACATCGACGAAACAACTTTGTCGTATGCAGAAATCAAGGCAATCACTTCCGCAAACCCCAAGATTAAGCGAAAAATGGAACTCGATATGGAAATGGCAAGATTGCGCGATTTAGAGAGCCGATACAAAAAAGAGTTGTACGCATTGCAGGACAAAATCCGCAAAGAGTTTCCCGAACAGATCCAAAGACAGGAACTGTATCTTGAAAGGGTACGTAAAGACATCGAACTGATCCGGGCGAACTACAAGCCCGATACGTTTGAGATAAACGTCGGCGGAACGGTGTATTCGGAAAGCGTGGAAAACGGAAAAAAGAACGGCGGACTTGCCCTTATGGACGCATTGTTCCATAACAAGACGGATACGGTCGTGGCGGAGTATTGCGGGTTCAAAATCAGTCTGAACCCGTTGGAACTTTTAACGAACGAGCGCAGTATAACGCTTTCGGGCGCAGGACAGTACCGAATGGACATCGGCGAAAGCGCAAGCGGTAATCTGACGCGTTTGGAGAACTTCGTAAAAGAGTTTGCGGAGCGAGAGGAAAGAGCGGTAAAGCGCTTGGAAGCCACAAAAGCCGATTTTGAAGTAGCCAAAGAGCAGGTAACCGTGCCGTTCGAGCATAAAGAGAAGATTATACTGCTCAATGAGGAACTTTCCGAGCTTAACGCCGAACTTGACCTGAACAAGCGCGACGAGGTGGTTATCGACGACGGAGAAGAAAACGAACAAGCGGAAACGGGCGATAATTATACGGCGTTGCCGCAAATACGGGAACAGCCGACCGCTCCCGCAAAGAAAATTAAAAAAAGGAGAGCAAAAATGACAGAAAGCCTTTATAGGCAATACAAGCAAATAGAAAATCAGAACCCCGAATCGCTCGTGTTCTCCGTAAAGAACGGAGAGTACACCTGTTTCGGTAAAACGGCGGAAGAAATCATCGTTCTTTCGGATATGTCGCCCGATTATTTCAAGGCGGAAAACGGAGAAGTCAAAATGCTGACGATCAGCGAAAAAGACTTTCAGGACTTTGCGAACGTTCTTACGGACGCAGGGTTTAAGATTTCGCTTTTCGACGAACCGGAAGAAGAAAAAGCGTTTATCGACGAAACCGACAAAGTCGCGGAAATGCAGGTGGATTTACTTCCCGATTATACCGTAACGGGCGAACAAATGCACGAATACGGTTACACTTGGGACGGTATGTTGCCCGTAAGAGTCAGAACGGCGAGAGTATTATACGCCGCAGGCGTGGAACTCCATAAACTCAATCGAAACGATACCGACAGTTTGGTAGAGGACGATAAGTTTGAAGATACGGACAGTCTTTACGGAGTGGAAAAACCTGATTGGGAAGAATTTATTTCTTCCGAAAAAGGCAAAGCGTATCTGACCGCTTGGCGTAGCGTTGTGGAAAGCGCAGGCGTCGTTATCAATGAAGAGATGAGTTATGTGGACGCAGGATATGCCGATCCGATCTCCGACCGTTTTTACGAGGAACGAAAAGCAATCGAAAAAGCGTTGCACGGGGAGCTTGCGCCGAGCGAAGAAGCAAAACCGTTTATCAAGCCTTTGCTTGAAAACTATCACAAGCGTTTTCCTCTCGACCTTCTTTACGAACACTATGGTTGGGATAATGACAGCGTCTATACCGCATTGGCGGAGAATATCAGCGATCCGGTATTGAACGAATATGCCATCGATACCGTAAACGACATCAATTTCGACGAGTTTATGGACGAAAAGCTGGAAGAAATCCATTGGCTAAGTAGGCTCGGCGACGAGGATGATAAGTTTGAAGATATTGTCTGCGACTTAAAGCCTGAGTTCGAGGATTCGTATTTCAACAAGAGCGACGAGAATTATCCGTATGACGAATGGTATGACGATTTTGCGGAAGAAAAACTCAAACCGTATCTCGAAGAAAAGTTGCAAAAGTCTGGCTATAAGCCGATAAACGGCATATTACAAGAGGAATCGCAAAGCTATTCGGAACGCGTGAGGGAAAGCGTGGAAAAGGAATTCGACGAGTTCAAGGCGAGCGTTACGGCAAAGCCTGCCGAAGATATTTTCTATCACAATTACGAGATTCACGTTAAGACAGAGCTTATGGAAACAATCGAATCTTACGATTTTGACGAAGAATATTTACGCGCTCTGTATGAGGAAGTCGATCACGGCGGCATACTGCAAAACCTCTACGACGATTTCATCGGCTCGGAATATGCAAGCGTGAACACGGGCGAAGATACGGTAGATTTTATTCGCGGGTACTGCGATCATTATCATTCCGACGTGATAAGCGAGTTTTTCGCAAAGGACAATACCGTTTACTTCGGTAAAGACGAGGAAGATACGGCGTTCTATTATTTCAAAGATAAGTTGAGCGTAGATACGCTTGCAAGGATTCAGGAACAGGCAGACGAGTATATCGTTGCCGCGCCTGTTTGCTATATGGCAACGGACTCTCTCGAAGAAAAGAACATCACGTTTTTGAAACTTGAAAGGGATATTGACGAACCCGAATTGAACTTGGGCGTTGACGCGGCACGGTTTGCAATGAAAGCGGCGTATAACCGAAAGCTTCCTCTCGAAGCGACGGGGATAAACCGAAATTGCAGATTGGACGTCGAAAAGGGTATCGGCGAAAATTTCGACGGGTTGCACCTGAACACCGACTTTATCAAAGACCTGTTTGCCCTTTACGGCGAAGAGCGTATGAATTACGTTCTTGCAAACACCGTGCAAGAGTTGGACTATGACGGCAGATTCAGCCCGGACAATAAAGCGTGGGCAAAAACATTTACCGTGAATAACAGTAAAGATGACCGCAGGTTATTTACCGTTCAGTCGCACCCTGCGGTAGTGGACGGGTTTATCTCGTCCTATCGTAAATACGTGAAAACATTCAAAGAACAATCAGACAAGGAGGACAAAGAAGAATTGGACAATCAAAACACGCAGGACTACACGAAAGTAACCGCAAGGGGCGATAAGGTAGTCAATATGAAAAAGGACGGCAATGGCAGAGAGATTGCCATTATCGACCGAACGGAAAGAGCGAACAAAGATTTTGTCGTGGCAATCGGCTATCACACGGAAACGGGCGATTGGGAGCAAGGCAGGTACGGCTTCGATACGCTCCAAAAAGCCGAACAATGGCGCGAGGCGGAATACGGCGCAGGAAAGCAGAATCAGAATGAAATACGCTATCTGAAAGTCAGGGTTGCGACGGACGCACTGATTAAGCAGTATCCGACGAGCAGTCTGTTCAGGATGCCGACGAGCGGAGAGTATGCGGGATACGCCTACTATATTTTCAACGACAAAATCAAACAGTCGCGTCAGATTACGGATTTAAGAAGCGACAGCCGTGAACTTTGCTATGAGCTTTCGGTGCGTCCCGAGCAGGAAATCGAACTTCGCAAGAAGGGCGACGACGAGGACAGAATCGTGCTTACCGCCGAACAGTTTGTAAAAGCGGTGGACGGCACGGCGAACAAGGACTACGAAACGCAGGGCAACACCGATAAAAAGTGGCTTAATACGAGCGTTCCGCAGGAAGCGTTCAGAAAAGAATATGATAACAGCGTACTGTTCGTAATGCCGAATAAAGAGGACTTCGGCGGACTTTCCTACTTCATTCCGAGCGGATTTATCGGAGAAGATAAGGCAAGCAACGACGGACGTATTCTCATTCGTTTGCCCGAAGATTTTACCGTAAAGGCGCAAAGCCGTGACGGGGACAGAAAAGAAGAATTTACCGCATACGACTTCAATCAGATCTGCCACAATACGACCGCTGACGATTACAAATTCCAAAAGCGTGAAAACGCGCAGGAAGGCGGTACTTCGGGAGAATGGAACTACGTTTCCGTTCCCGAAAAGTCAAAAATCGCGGAGTACGAAGAAAGCACGCTTTTCAGAATGCCTGACGGCGAGTATCAGGATTTCTGCTATTACATTCCGAACAAATGCGTCAAGGAGAACGAAGAGAAGGGCACGATCCGTTTGAGTTTGCATAACGACTTTACCGTACGCCTTGCAAACAACAAGGGCGAAGAAAAAGTAACGGTGGAGCTGAACGCCAAAGAGTTTGTCGAAGCGGTCAAAGGCAAAGACGCAAGCGCATACGGCGCGGAATACAAAAAGCCGGGCGAAGAACAAAAATCTGCGTTTGCGGAGCGCGAAAAGACTTTGCGCGACTGCGTTCCCGACGAGATGAAAGCCCGCCCGAATTGGGTGGCAGTCAAGACTTGGTGGAACGAGGCAAAAGGCAGAGTGGAAAAACGCCCGATAAACTGTAATACGGGCGATTATGCCGAAAGCGATAACCCCGCAACGTGGACGAGCTTTGAAAACGCATTAAAGTACGCAAGGGAGAACGGCGCAACGACCGTTGCTTACGCTTTGGACGGTAAGGACAAGATTGCCTGTATCGACCTTGACCGTTGCTACCGCGAGGGAGAACAGCCGTCGGCGTTCGTGGACGAGATTCTTTCCAAATGCGGTAAGACCTACGTTGAACTTTCGTTAAGCGGCAACGGGCTACATATTTTCGGAAAAACGGAAGGTATGGACTTGCGTTCGTTCTCGAAAGACGGGGACTTGGAATTTTATCAGAAAGAGCATTTTATCGCTATGACGGGCAAGGGCGCAGGATATTCCCGACTCGAAAGTTTCGACCGACCTGAAATGAAAGAGATTCTTTCCCGAAAATGCGAGAAGCGTACCGAATGGAAAGGCACGGGAAAAGGCGTATCCGGGCTTTCTACCATGTCGGATAAAGACGTGGTGGAAAAGGCAAGCACGGCGAAAAACGGCGAAAAGTTCAAGGCGTTGTATTCGGGTGTGGACTTGCAGAACAACCATTCCAATTCGGATATGTCGCTTATGAATCTTCTTGCTTATTGGTGCAACGGCGACAAGGAACAGATGCTCCGTATCTTTGCAACGAGCGGCTTATTCAGACCGAATAAATCGCCGGACTATTACGAGGGAACGGCAATCAAAGCCTTGCG
>JAJWOJ010000337.1 GCA_021635425.1 Clostridiales bacterium
CGGAGTTTAAAATATTTTACAGAACATTTAAAGAAGGATAAAAATATGGATAGAATAATTCCTGTTGTAGTTATCAAAGACGTTGCGGATACCGAAAAAACGTTGTCCGCACTCAGAAACGGCGGAATAAACACTGCCGAAATCACGTTCAGAACGGCATGCGCCGCGGAGGCGATCGAACTCGGAACGAGCCTTTTCCCCGATATGAACATCGGCGCGGGAACGGTTATAAACGGCAGGCAGTGCGTGGATGCGTTGAATGCCGGCGCGAAGTTTATCGTTTCGCCGGGGCTGTCGGTTGAAGTTGCGGAAATTTGCGCGGCAAACGGCGTAAATTATTTCCCCGGATGCGTAACGCCCACCGAGATAATGAAAGCTCTCGATTTAGGGCTTACCACGCTTAAATTTTTCCCCGCAAACGTATACGGCGGGCTTAAAGCGTTAAAGGCGTTGTCGGGACCGTTCCCGCAGGTTAAATTCATTCCGACGGGCGGGGTGGATCTTACCAATCTTAAAGAATTTTTGCAGTTTGATAAAATTTACGCGGTTGGCGGATCGTTCATGATGAAGGGCGATATTGCCGAAAACTGCAAGCAAATAAACGAAATTTTAAAAGAGGTGGAATAATATGAAGGTTGTAACTTTCGGCGAAGTGATGTTAAGGCTTGCGCCTGAAAACTATTTAAGATTCGTGCAGAGCGAAAAATATGAAGCGACGTTCGGCGGCGCGGAAGCAAACGTTGCGGTAAGCCTTGCCAATTACGGCGCGGACGCGGCGTTTGTCACGAAGCTTCCCGCGCACGAAATAGGTCAGGCGGCAGTCAACAGCCTGAGAAAATTCGGCGTAGATACGTCTCTGATCGTTCGCGGCGGCGACAGAGTGGGAATTTATTATTGCGAGAAAGGCGCAAGTCAACGCCCCAGCAAGGTTATTTACGACAGAGCCGGATCTTCAATCGCCACGGCAAAGGCGGAAGACTTCGATTGGGATAAAATATTCGACGGCGTAAACTGGTTTCATTTCACGGGAATCACTCCCGCACTCTCGGACGAAACCGCAAAAATCACTCTCGAAGCATGCAGAAAGGCAAAAGAGAAAGGTATTACCGTTTCCTGCGATCTTAATTTCCGCAAAAAGCTCTGGAGCAAAGAAAAAGCGGGCGAAGTTATGGGCGAAGTTTGCAAATACGTCGATTATTGCATCGCCAACGAAGAGGATGCAAAAGACGTGTTCGGAATAGAAGCCGACAATACCGATATAAACACGGGTAAACTCGACAGAAACGGTTATATATCCGTTGCAAAAAAACTTACGGAAAAGTTTAATTTCAAAGGCGTAGCAATAACCCTTCGCGAAAGCCTTTCCGCAAACGACAATAACTGGTCGGGAATGCTTTATACAAACGGAGAAGCCGTATTTTCCAAAAAATACGCAATGCATATAGTTGACAGAGTGGGCGGCGGCGACAGTTTCGGCGGCGGGCTTATTTATTCGCTTTTAAACGGTTACGACGCTCAGAGGGCTATCGAATTCGCGGTTGCGGCGTCATGTCTCAAACATTCGATCGAAGGCGATTACAACATGGTGTCTGTTTCCGAAGTGGAAGCGCTCGCAAAAGGAAACGCCAGCGGCAGAGTACAAAGATAATAAAAAATAAAAACGGCTCAAAGAGTCGTTTTTTTATAAAGTCGGCAAGAAATCAGCCGAAAACCAGCCGAAAATCAGCTGAGAAGAATGCTGTTTTTATAATCGCGCGGCGTCATTGACGTCATACGTTTGAACGTTTTTGTGAAGTGCGGAAGGGAATCGAAGCGAAGCAAAGTCGAAATATCTCCGAAACTGTTGTTTTCGCGGATAAGTTTTTTGCTTTCCTCGATTTTCAGTTCGAGGTAGTAGTTTATAATCGATTTGCCCGTGCGCTGACGGAACGTTTTGCAAAGAGTGGTTTTTCCGTAATGCAGCTCTGCCGAAAGTTTGTCGAGAGAAATTTTTCCGTAGAGGTTCTGCTCGAGTATTCTCACGATCTCGTCTTCGAGCGCGTCGGAATTTTCCACTTTGGAAATGAATATTTCCGATGAGGTGGGCTTTGCCGTTTCTTCGCGGATAAGCTTTATCAGAAGTTCTTCTAAATTATTCGTAATTATCTGCGCGCCGCCGATATTCGGGTCGGGTTTAAGTTCGAGCTTTATAAGATTCGGGTTAAAATCGGGAATGACGAAAGTGTTTTTCGCTTCGCCCATGATAGACCCGAGCAAATAGCGCAGATTTTCGGGGACTACGAAATGTTTCTGCCTGAAATAATTGATCGTTTTCGATTTGCATACGAAGCTTATTATAAAAATATTCGAGTCGAGCTTTTTGTCGCATTCGACGCTGTGAACCTCGTCGGGCGATAAAAAAATCACTTCGCCTCTCTTCAAAAGGGTAGTTCCGAGGTCCGAATTGACGTATATGTTGTTTTTATCGCAGTATATCATTTCCCAGAAATTATGTTTCTCTTTCGGAAAAACGTAGTTTTTGGACAATTTCTGATAATGTATCGTAACGATTTTCGAGATGCTCAAAAGCGTCGACACTCTGTACATGTAAAAAGTTTTTTCTTCCATAAGCGAACAATCCTTATCGATTTTTCTCACCGTAAAAACCGATGCGAAAACATTATAGCATAATTTTTTCCGTTTTGCAATATATTTTACAAATATTTTTGCGAAAGATTATGCAAATAGAATGAACAAATTTCTATACCGTTTATTTTTATAT
>JAJWOJ010000338.1:0-2017 GCA_021635425.1 Clostridiales bacterium
GGACATTACGACGTAACTACCGAATTTTTGGACAGTTGCGCCGCCCGTAACGTTTCGGTTATTCCCGACGAGAGAAGCTGGAATGGCGAAGTGCCTAAGTATTATTCCCATTCGGCTGTAAAAGGGCTTTGCGTTTCCGACGAGCCGACTGCGGGGGAATTCGATACGCTCGCGCAAAAACATACGCTTTGGAAACAGACGATGGGCGATAAGTTGTTTTACGTCAATCTGTTTCCGAGTTACGCCAATTCGGGCGCGCTCGGCGGTTCGCTCGACAGTTACGTTTCGAACTATATAAACAAAGTTCGCCCGGAAGTGTTGTCGTATGACTATTATCCGCTGTTGAAAAACGCCGACGATCCAGAAGTGAATATTCTGAGGGAAACCTATTTTTCGGATATCGACGTGTACGCGCATTACGCCAAACAAGCCGACATTCCTCTTTGGTATTCCGTTCAGACGGCGGCGCATCAATCCTATGCCGCGCCGACGGTTGCGGAACTTCGTTGGCAAATGGCGGTAGCTATGACTTACGGCTCGAAGGCGTTGCTTCATTACGTTTATTCCAGCCACGAGTCGGGATATGAACCGATGGTTACCATGCAAGGCGAAAAAACAGAGGTTTTCGATAAAGTAAAAACCGCAAACTCCGAAATTCTTGCGTGGGATCACATTTACATGAGTTTCGATTGGCTCGGAACGGCTGCGATTCTCGGCGACGAAAGTTCGGAAAACTGGATGTTCAATCTGTTGCAGTACGGCTTGGACTCGAGCGACGTAGAAGGTATTTCCGACGTAACGAGCGATAAAGACGTGCTTTTGGGAACGTTCGAGGACGGCGACGGAAACAAGGGCTTTATGCTTACGAACGCCACCAATCCCACAGAAAACAAGAATGCGAACGTAAAAGTTATGTTTTCTTCGCAATATAAGGGCGTTTTGGTTATCGACGACGGCAAAGAAGAAATAGTCGACCTTAAAAACGGTGCGGCTACGATAGCACTCGAAGCGGGAGATGGGAAATTTCTCATTCCGCTGAAAACCAAGTAAAATAAGAGGTGAAAAAAATGAGTGATTACGAAAAACCCGTAATAGAAGTTAAACTTGCCGAAAGAACGGATATCGTTACGTTGTCAACCGTGTCCGATCCGTATGATTTTTCGGCAAAACGGTTCGGGATCGCAGACAGCGATTTCGATTCGATGAAATGAGTTTAAGGGGATAAGAAAAATGACGATAAGGAATAAAATCAAAGGGTTGATTGCGCTTGCCGCGGCGGCGTGTTGTATGCTCGGAGCAGCCGCTTTTACGGCGGTTGCGGCAAACGCAACGGAGAAATTCAAAACCAAAGACGGCGCGGCTGTAAGGCTGGTATCTTCCGACGATAAATACGGTATACGGTTTTTTGCCTATATACCCGACTATAATGCGGAAACCGAGTATAATATGATGATTTTGCCCGACGTTTACCGCACGGCGTATTATAACGCGCAGTCGTCGCAAAGCATTGTGGAATGGGCGATAGGCAATTACGGTGAAGAAAATCTTGCCATCGTAAAAAATTGTCCTTACGACGCTAAGGAGAAAGGCGTATACGGCAGCATGGTCGACATTCGCTACGAAAACCTTAACAGAGAATTTTGTGGATATGCTTATTATGTATCCGACGGCAAATACGTCGTTTCTGCCGAGGCTGACAGTCCGCTGCGCAGCATAAAAGAAGTTGCCGAAAAGGCTATTTTGTCGGGAAATTATAATTCCGAACCCGCACAGCTTGCCGTGCTTAACGATTATGTGGTCAGGGCGGCAAAGCAAACGCTCGGGAAAGCCTCCGACGAGGCGTTGGCGTTGAACAAAAGCGAAGTATATTCTTTTGCAAACGAAAGCGTTACATTGAATTTCGGCATAACGACGGATTCCTCACTCACTTCTTTTTCGTCGACGAACGAAAAGGTTTGTACGGTCGACAAAAACGGACTTGTCACGATGATTGCGCCCGGCAAGACAAAAATCAAAG
>JAJWOJ010000338.1:2027-2744 GCA_021635425.1 Clostridiales bacterium
AAACAGCCGAAAGCGAAATAAACGTGCATACGGATACTTTTGATTTTTCCGACGAAAGCGACGTTAATTGGTTTGTTTCGGACGGACCGGAAAAGAAAGTCGAAAACGGCGCGTTGACGCTTACGAGAGTAAAAGCCGACGGCAAGACCTCCGTCGTAAAGTTAAACAGACATTTTTATGCGGGCGACGTTATCGAAATTACGCTTAAATCGGAGGTTGCCGACGGCGAAAACGACGCTAATTGTCATATATACGGACTTACCGACGATAACGGCGCGGCGGTAAAAGCGTTTTACACAAGCGATTCGGGTATTTCGGCAAAGATGCAGGAGTATGACGAACCGAATATCGGCGGCAATGCTCAAAAGCATACGGTAACGTTGAAGTTAAAAGGCGATTATAAAGGGCTTTATATCGACCTCCATAGCGTGCAGACAATTTACGGCATTAAAATTTCGCCCGAAAAAACCGCTTACGATTTAACGGACGGGGCAAACTTTATTCGTTTTCAGAATGCCGCCGACGCAAACGGAAAAATAACGCTCGAACAGCAAACGGACGGCGTATTCGTTAAAGCCGAGGCTAAGCATCAGGAAGGCGTTTCGCGCGCAGTCAGATTTTTCACAAACATTTCCGCGGGCGATAAGCTTTTAATGGACGCCGAAGGTACGGGTCATGTATATTTATATGCCATCAACGGTAACGGCGATCTTATCA
>JAJWOJ010000339.1 GCA_021635425.1 Clostridiales bacterium
ATATAATATGTATTTATATATTTTGTCTTTTTTGCCGTGCGCGGTCAAGTTCAACGGCGAATACATAGGAAAGGCTTCCGAAAATTATGCAATTAAAAAAGCCGAAAAAGGCTTTTTTGAATTTATCCCGCTCACGGGAGACTTCGCCCCTGCTTCGTTTCTGTGGGAGAATAAGCAACCCGATGACAACGAAAATGTGCAGATAATCGACTTATACGGCGGGTTTTTGATTATTCCCAAATTTAAAAAACAAGTGATATCGGACTATAAGGAGCTGTTTTATAAGAAGATCGACTTCCCCGATTTTTCCGCGTCTTTAGAAGTTTTCAACGAAAACGGAACAAAACTTACGGTAAGATGCGGCAACGATAAGGTTACGGAAAGCATGCCTTTTCTCCCCGTTTCTCTCGATATCGAAAAAGCTTTTTTAAACGGGCGGGCATATCTTCTCGTCTTTTTGTCGGATAAAAAAACGGCGGCTTTCGGTTTTGAACTAACCGAAAGCCGCATAAAAACTGTTTTCCGCAGAGTTTGCGACGGATACGAAGCCAAAGACAATTTGCTCACGATAACCGAGCTTAAAAACGACCTCCTTCGCCACAGGGTAACTACGAAATGGGATTTTTCAAACGGCGTAACCCTTAAAGAAGCAAATTTCCGAAGAGATCGGGAACTTTATTCGCTCCCTTCGCCCCTTCTTCCGTATGCCTTTTTCGAAGAACTCGCGCTCGGCAAAGATCCTGCCGATTTTTTAACTCCCCGCCTTCGCCCGAGAGCCGCCGAACTAAAAGCATTTTTCGGAAATTTCCGAGCCGTTCTTCCTCCGCCGCATTTCAAGCCCGACGATTGCGTTTTGCTTTTATACGGCGACCATGCGGAATACGCAACATTAACCTACGCGGGCAGGCTTATCGACAGCGTTAAACTAACTGCTCGCGGCGAATAAATATTTTTTGCGACAGCAAGAAATATTTTAAATTGTCGAGGTTTTTTCAACCGTACTTTTATGATAAAGAAAGCGTTCCCGCTCGACAAGAAAGCTTTCCTCTTTCGTGGAGAATGGCACGCGGAGTTGAGAAAACTTTCCCCGTTCGAGGAGAGTGTCGCACATTGTCAAAAATGACTTTCCCCTTTGGGGAGAGTGGCGCATAGCGCCGAGAGAGGTCATTGCTCGACATTTTAAGTATAGCGGAAAGTGTTCCCACTCAACGGAGCAATGCACAACAAGGACGATTCCAATCGTCCTTGTTGTGCATATATATAAGTTCGCGGCTAAATTGGGGGAAACGCCGTCGCCGCAGCTTATTTTTATTGAGCAAATTCAAAACGGCAAAGAAGGGCTTCCCCAACCTTAAAATAAGTGATTTCTGCCAGTTAATCGACTTATAGACTAACTTTTAACATTTAATCTGCTCTTATCCCAAACGGCAGCTTCCCGTCGGATTCTTCCGTTTTTTGAATATTTACAAAGTATCTTTTCTTACCCAATAAAGGCCACTGTATTGGATCAAATATGAAGCAGCTATTTCAGAATTTTTTAAATCTTCTGCCGAAAGCCCACGCCAATTATTAGGATTGCCGTCAGCACCAATTTTCCATTCTTCCAATTTTTTAAATTCTACACTCGTAAGACTGTTACAATCCCAAAATGCCTTCCAGTGAATCCATGTTACATTCTCCCCAATTATAACATTTGTTAGTCCGCTGCAACCAGAGAACACATAGTCCAAGATTGTAGATATGCTATTCCCAATTGTAACGCTCGTAAGTCCACTGCAACCTTTAAACACGCCTTCTCCCATTGAAATTACACTATCGGGTATCGTAACACTCGTAAGCCCGCTACCAGAAAACGCATAATCACCAATTGAAGTTACACTATCAGATATCGTAATATTTGTAAGCCCGCTGCAACCAGAAAACATGCCACGAACGATTGATGTTATACTATTAGGTATCGTAACGCTTACAAGTCCGCTACAACCAGAGAACGCGTAATTTCCAATTGATGTTACACTATTAGGTATCATAACGCTTACAAGTCCGCTACAACCAAAGAACGCGTAATTTCCAATTGATGTTACACTATCGGGTATCGTAATATTTGTAAGCCCGCTGCACCCTCTAAACGCTCTTTCACCAATTGTTGTTATGCCATCGGGTATCGCAACGTCCGTAAGCCCGCTACAACCAGAGAACGCGCCATCACCAATTGTTGTTACGCTACCACCAATCGTAATACTTTTCAATTCTTTGCAATCACAAAATATTAGTGCAGGAATATCTTTCACTTTATCTCCGAATTTTACTTCTGTTATATTCGAGCATCCGACAAATATTTTATTTTCGGTATAAAAGCTTATTATGTCACCAACATCTATAGAATTCCAATATATAGTTTTTAAGTTACAACAGCCGATAAAAGCATTTTCACCAATTTCTGTAATATGTTCGGGAATGGTTAAAGTAAAAATATCTCGCGCGTATGCAAAACCGTAACTTAATATTGTAGTTACGGGTGCGCCGTTATAAGTGTCGGGGATAACAAAGTTTTCGGGGCAAGCCACACCGTTTGCTTTCATCGACACAGAATAAGTCCCGTCCGATTTTAAATTAAAAATTAAAGCTTCGGCAGAATCGGAACTCGTCGTGTCGGAATCACCCGTGTCGGGTTTTGAATTGCCGCATGCAAAGCATATAGATAATGTACAC
>JAJWOJ010000340.1 GCA_021635425.1 Clostridiales bacterium
CTTCTCGAGATGTTCGGCGTTGCGGGCGGGGAGAAGGACTTTTTTATATCCTAATTTTATCGCGGTGTCAACCCTCTTTTCGGCTTGCGTTACGGGGCGTATTTCGCCTGTTAAACCTATTTCGCCGAAGGCGCACACGTCTCCCGCGACAGCTTCGTTTTTGTATGAACTTGCTAAGGCGAGCGCGACGGCAAGGTCGCTCGAAGGCTCGGTGAGTTTAAGCCCGCCCATTACGGTTACGTAAACGTCGAATGTATAAAAGGGCATATATGCACGTTTTTCGAGAACTGCTAAAATAAGCATCGTTCTGTTATAATCAAGCCCTAAGGGCATTCTCCGGGGCATTCCGAACACGGTTTTCGATAAAAGCGTCTGAATTTCCACGGGCATACATCTGTTGCCCGAAATCGACGGAGTTACAAGGCTTCCGGGTTCTTTTCCGCGTTCTTCGGAGACGAAAATTCCGTTATAGTCCTTAACTCCGTGAATTCCGTCTTCGCGCATTTCGAAAACCCCGACTTCCTGCGCCGAGCCGAATCTGTTTTTAACGGCGCGGAGCAGTTTATAATTATCCTGTGGCTGACCTTCGAAATACAAAACGGTGTCCATGATATGTTCAAGCACCTTGGGTCCCGCGATCGCACCCTCTTTCGTTACGTGACCGACTATGAAAACGGTTGTTTTTGTGGATTTTGCAAAACGCATAAGGCGCGAAGCGCATTCTTTAACCTGTCCAACCGTTCCCGACGAGCCGCTTAAATCGCTGAGATAAACGGCTTGAATCGAGTCTACTATAAGAAAATCGTAATTTTCCGCTTCCTCGATTATGTTATCGAGGCAGGTTTCGTTCATAAGCATGAGCTTATCCGATTTTTCGCCGAGACGATTGCAGCGCATTTTAACCTGCGCACGGCTTTCCTCCGCGGAAGCGTAAAGTACTTTGTATTTTTCCGAAAGAGTGCATGCGACCTGCGTCATTACGGTCGATTTTCCTATACCCGGATCGCCGCCGATAAGCACTAACGACGATGGGACTATTCCGCCTCCGAGTACCGTATTAAGCTCGTCTATGCCCGAATCTATCCTGGTGAGCTGTTCGTGTTCTACTTCGGAAAGGGGTACGGGTTTTTCGTAAGTCGGTTTTCTCGATGATTTTTCCGTAACGGTAACGGTTTCTTCTATTTCTTCGTTAATCGTTCCGAATTTCCCGCATGAGGGGCATCTGCCGAGCCACCCGGGCGTAACCGCGCCGCATTCGGAGCATACGTATTTTGACGTGATTTTATTTTTAGCCATAGTTTATCCCTTATTTTACGCACGTAAAAAAGTGCGTTCTATCCCTTTATCTTTTGTGTAAGGCAGTACGCCTGAACGGCTATTCCTTCCTCTCTTCCGACAATGCCGATCCCTTCCAGAGTGGTGCAGGTTATGCCCACCGCACATTCGTCAAGTCCCAGAGCTTTGGCGAGATTTGCCCGTATCGTATCCACGTATTTTGCAAGCTTCGGCTTTTGTGCCTGAACGACCGCAGATACGTTAATGAGCTTATAGCCCGACTTATTGAGTAAATCGATAACCTTTTCAAGCAGAACCATGCTTGAAATTCCTTTGTATTTATCGTCGGTATCGGGGAAGTGTCTGCCGATGTCTCCGAGGCTTGCGGAGGAGAGCATTGCGTCCATAATCGCATGCGTTAAAACGTCCGCGTCGCTATGTCCCAAAAGACCTTTCGTGTGAGGAATTTCTATTCCGCCGAGAATAAGTTTCCGCCCTTCGACGAGCAGATGGAGGTCGAATCCCGTACCCGCAAAAATCTTTCCGCCCGCATTTTCGTAAACGGCAAAATCTTCCGCATATGTAAGTTTTTTATTTGCGATATCTCCCTTGACGATACGGCATTTGCCGATATATTTAGTGTAAATTCCCGATTCGTCGGTAAATTCTTCGTTTTCGCGTACAAGAGAAAAGGCTTTTTTTAGTTTTTCCGTTTTAAAACCTTGCGGGGTCTGAACGAGAAATTTTCCCTTTCTCGACGACGAAACGATAAAACGTTCGCCGTCTTTTTCTTCGGTATCGCAAATCGTGTCCGTTGCGGGAACGGCGGTTACACCCGTTCCGAATTTCTTAACCGAATCGACGCAGTCCTTGATTATTCTTTCCGAAACGAACGGGCGCGCCCCGTCATGAATTAAAACAACGTCGCCTTTCGCTGCGTCAAGCCCGCTTGAAACCGACTTGAATCTTGTTGTCGATCCATGCACAAAACGCGCGTTAATCGACCTATAGGCGCATTTTTTCTTAAAAATCTCTTCATCTTCGGGCGAGCATACGATTATAATTTCGTCTGCTAATCCCGTATTTGCGAAAGCGCAAACGGTTTTTTCAAACGGCGTTATGCCGCCGATGTCTTTTAAAAGTTTGTTGTAGCCGAAGCCCGCTCTCGAACCCGTGCCTGCGCATGTAATTATCGCGCTTACCATAATTCCTCCGATATTCTCTTATGTTAAAGGTATTCTTTTAAATAAATGCTATATCATTATATAAATGTATGGTTTTATTCGGTAAAAGGATGTTTCAGTCGTTGATTATTTCGTAAAGAGAAGCGGCTTCGTCTTTTCTTACCGTTTCTTTAAGGTTTAAAACTCGGAATTTAAGCGAGCCTTCGCCGAAAGCTATCAGAACTTCGTCGCCGACTTTAAGGTTGTAAG
>JAJWOJ010000341.1 GCA_021635425.1 Clostridiales bacterium
TTCTTGCTCTGCTTTTCATTGCGAGTCGAATGATTGCGTCCGCCATATGAGCCGTTCCTTTCGCCGGAACTTCACAATTCGCTTTAAGCACGCGATTCAAACTTTCCTCGAATATGCGCAATTTATCTCCCTGCAATCCTTTGATAAAACCATAAAGCGTATCGTTATCGTGCGTTCCCGTATAACAGACGCTGTTTTCCGTGGTATATTCGGGTAAATGCGGATTACGGCGCCCCCCGTCAAAAGCAAACTGCAACACCTTCATCCCGGGATAACCCGTTTCCGCCATCAGGCGATACACGCCCCTGTTCAGCGCGCCAAGATCTTCTGCGATCAAATTGAGTTTCCCCAGCTTTTTCTCAACCGCTTCAAACAGCTCTTTTTTCGGTCCGGGTTTCCATGCGCCGCGAACGGCGGTCTGTTCCCCCGCATCGATTTCATAATAACTTTCAAAGCCACGAAAATGATCTACCCGGACTACATCGTATAATTCAAACGCCTGTCTGAACCTTTCCGTCCACCATTCGTAATTATTTTTTTTATGATTATGCCAACGGTACACAGGGTTTCCCCATAACTGTCCCGTTGCAGAAAAATAATCGGGGGGAACTCCCGCCACTTTTTTCAAACTGCGGTCCGGATTCAATTTAAACAACTGCGGATTCAGCCATACGTCCGCGCTGTCATAAGCAGGATACAGAGGAATATCTCCGATAATATACACTCCGCGTTTGTTAGCATACGCTTTCAGATTTTTCCATTGACGAAATACCTCAAACTGCACAAACAACCAAAAAAGTATTTCACGGCTATTCTCATTCCGGAACTTTTTCCGCCGAATTTCTCTTTCAAAGCCTGAAAAAGAGCATATCCCTCAAACTTTCCCTCTTGTACGAACGCAGAAAAATCTTTTTGCCGTATATCAAAGCGAGAAAAAGCAAGTCTTAAAATTTTATAACGCTCCGTAAACAGCTTTGCATAATCGATCAGCCCGCACTTGTATGTGCTGCCGATAATTTCCGATTTGCGCAACAATTTTTCCCGCACAAGCAATTCAAGGTCTATAAAATACGGATTTCCGGATCCGGTATAAACAGACTGATACGGCGAATCGCCGAAACCTGTTTGCACGATCGGTAAAATCTGCCAATAACGTACTCCGCAACGAGCTAAACTATCTACAAACTCGTATGCCTCTTTCCCCAACGAACCGATTCCGTATTTTCCCGGCAGAGAAGATATATGTAACAATACGCCGGAAGCGCGTTCCTGAAAAATATGTCTCTCCATGTTTCTCCTTTAAAATTACGGCGGCGCTTTTTTTCGCGCCGCCGCTCCGTTATGCCTTATGCAACGAGATAGAAATCCAGTACATAGTCGTCGCCGGAAAAATCGATGACGATCTTATATCTGCCGCCTTTATTGCAAACTATGTTGTTGCCGTTACCTTTCTGAGAAAAGAACTGATTGGCGTCTCCGTTTTTGCCCATGTATCTCCAGCCGACATAATCGCCGTATTTCGGATCGGCACCGTCTCCGAATACCGCAAAGCCGAATTCTCCGCCTTCGATAAAATCGTACTCAAGCTCGAAACGACTGCCAAACGAAGGCAACCGATCGGTACCGTTCCAGCCGACATCGAACGCCGAACCTTTAACGATTACCTCCCAATCGGGAACGTAAAAATCTACAACGGGCGCGCCTGTGGAATAATCAATTACAATCTTATAAGTTCCTTCCACCGTGCAAACAATATTATTGCCTCCGTTCTCCGGCTGCGTAAACAAGCTGTTCGCGTTTCCGTTTGTTCCGATTTTGTCAAAACCTACATAATCTCCGTACTGCGGATCCATGGCGTCTCCGTATAAAGTGAAACCGAATTCGCCTTTGGAAAGTTTCAGAATCATCTCCGTCTTTCCGTTTTTGGAAGCATAACGCTGAGAATTATTCCACGTGCCGTCGTTTGCAGGTCCTTTAATCACCGCTTCAAACTCGGGCATCGCTTCCTGATAGCCTACGAAATCTACTTTTACTTCGCCGCCGTTAAAATCGACGCGCATAACATAAAAGCCCTGAACGTTACATACAAAGTTGTTTTCAAAAACGCCGAAGTTATCGTTATATGCGCCGTCGGTACCGATCATAGCGCCGCTGATAAGCATTCCCGGATTAAAATAGCTGCCTACTTCCTCTGCCTTTACGCCGGGTTCATAATAGATAAAGCAAAATTGCTTTCCCGCAAGGAAAAAGGCTCTGAATTCCACAATTCCTTCCTTCATCCCGTCCGCACCGGTAGAATGCCGTTCCGATATGATCCATGTGCTTCCTTCATCCGGTTGAGTTTTCATAAACACGTCGTAAGCAACGGGAAGCGTCTGAATAATATCGCCGTTTCTCACCCATGTAATCGTATCGTTAAGCGGCGTATCCTTATCGAGATTCAACGTTAAAGTATAGTTCCCGGATACTTCGACGCGCGCATTATTCCCGTCGCCGGCAAGCGCAAAATAACTTATGTTGTCTTTAACGGGGTCTACGATATTCGCATAACCATGCTGCCCACCGTACGAGCCGTTCATAACGATCTGGAACAGATCTCCGCGCGCAAGATCCAACGTGATTTTAAAAAGATACGCGCTCTCTTTGCTCAATTTCTGGCTATCCGTAAGGTTGTTTCCAAAAGCAGAACTCTTCAACGGTTCGGTGA
>JAJWOJ010000342.1 GCA_021635425.1 Clostridiales bacterium
ACGATAAATTCCCGTTTGTAATAGTTAAATAGGGTATCCTTGCCGAAATAATATCATCGGCGATTCCTTCAAGATTTTCAGCGCTTTTCACCCCGTCCAATACACTACGGCTGATCGATGGTTTATCCGATGTGTCGTTTGTGTATATATGCGGACGAACAGCACCGTAAACGAATACGTTTGAACAAGTGCTTCCCCAATTTACGCCTGCTATCGCATGGCGATCACCCGCCGTACCGTCAGCACAAGCCTTGATGTTTATAACGATATTCTTTAACGTCGTATTATTTTTCATCGCAAAGGAAAGCACGCCATATCGACCGAAAGCAGGCATTTCCGCCATTTCAATATAGACGTTTTCAATCGTAGCGCCATCAAGTCCTCGCGCAAAGAATCCGCAGTTTGCCGCACGCTTTCCGCTCTTATTCGTATTCAAAGCATCTTCGAAAGAATCAAAATCAGGCTCACCGGAATGCGTATAGAGCGCGCCTTGCGTATTCGCTTTACCGCCGACAATAGCAAGATTCCGAATTTCGGAAGTCGCCGGCAGACCGCCGAACATTCCGCCGTATCCGCTCATTACGTTGTAAATAACGTGTCCGTTACCCTCCAGAACGCCGTACCAATTGGCTTTTATTGCTTTTCCCGCCATTAACCCACAACCGTGTCCGTCTTCCGTAAACGCTATGGGAGCCATAGTGAAATCGAAATATTCGCCGTTTTTGTTGATATCGGCATTAAGAATGAAATAACCGTCGCGATATTTATCCTGATTTGTCGAACCGTCCTTGCCCGCCCGCGTTCCTTTGTAATACTTTGTCTGAATGAGCTTAAATTCTTCAAGGTTATCGATTATCATCGAAGCCATAATAAACGGTTGCGTATATACGCGGTTTTGCGTTTCGATTTTAAGTTCATGCGTTTGTTCGCCTACCATCACACCGAGTCCGTGTGTAACGACTTCGTACTTTTCTGTTTGCGCATTATAAGTAACGTTGTCCGTGCGAACGCCATCGATAAACGCTTCCACGACGTCGCCGTCGTTAATAGCGGTATACTCGACTTTTTCTTCTTCGTATTCCCACGTTACGGGAAAACTTAACGTTTCGGGTTGTTTCAAAACTTTAACGGAAATTTCTTCTTTACAATTTTCAAGACTTACCGTAATCTTTGCCGTTCCGTGAGACACGGCTCTCACCGTTCCGTCAGCATCAACCTTAACAATCGATTCGTCAGACGAAGTGAATTTGCTCGTACCCGATACGTTTGTAAATACCTGCAAACTCTGCGAAGTAGGTAATCCCTCATTGAACAAATCGCTCGCATAAATTACGATTTCATTCGTTTCGAGATAATAGTAATCGTTGGAAACCGCTTGTACCGTAACGTTTTTTTCAAAAGTTTCTCCCGCATAATTACAGGACACTTTCAATTCGTAATTGCCGATTGCGGTTGCTTTTACGTTGCCGTTTTTCACTTTAAGCGCTACATCCGATTCGTAAGAAAAAGACACAGGCAGAGATTCGCCTTTATAAACCAAGGCAGGTTCTAACGGATATTCCGTGCCAACCGGTATTTTAAGTTCTTCGGATACGAGCGTAAGCAACGGGTAAGAAGTGTTTCTCTTAACAAGAACGCTTGCCTCCGCACTGCTCTTGCCTGCCGTAGCCGTGAGCGTTGTCGCTCCCTCTTTTATTCCGATAAGCTTTCCGTCCGCCGTTATGGTACAAACGGACTCGTCGGATGAGGAATACGCTATATTTTCCGCACCCGTTGCAAGCACGTCCATAGACATAAAACGTTCTAACGTATATGATTCTTCGGTAAATTTCAAAGTCGAAGGTTGCGGCGTATCTTTCGATTTACAACCGGAAACACCGATTGCCATCACGATTGCGGACAGTCCCGCAAAAATTCGTGTGATTTTACGTTTTAGTACCATCTTCCGCCTCCTTCGCCACGGGCAAGAATGCCCAATCTGACTATATCGTTATCCAATTCCGCCTTCATTTCAGACCACTCGATGCCTGTAAACGACCCCTGATGAATTTCCGTCACCAAATAACGAGGCGTTATTGTTTCCAAGCATATTCTATCGCAAAGAGTCTGATAAAGAGTAGCGTCAAGTTTCTGATAAGATTCAATCGCTTTATATGCTTCTTCCGTATAATTGAGCCACGCCTGTAATTCGGGAAGAGGGAAAAACTTTTCGTTCATCGTATCTTTTCCCGCAATCGTCCATGCGCCTATAAAACCTTCTTTTTCGGCAGCAAAGTTATACCAACGGCAATAGCGGTCAAAATATTGGCGCATCGATTGAGCCGCTTCCGCAAAATAGACGTTGAAGTAATCATCGATTAACTTTTCGATATCCTGCGAATTATCCCACATCAACTGCGAAACAAGGAACGCTTTCAAATATCCCCAATCGGGTATAACGGGATTGTCGTATTGATTTTGAGAAAAATACATTTTCATCCCTTTCGATTTGAAATATTCGATATTCGCCTGCCATGTATCAAATCCGTAAAAAGGAACAAGATAATCGTTAAAATAAGATTGGTCGTAAGCCCAAAGCATCATTCCCGCTTCGCCGGTGAAATTCATCCAGTTATCAAGGTTATCCGCAAACGACTTATTGCAGGGATCCGTGAACGGTTTTACGAAACAAGCACGAATCGGAGCGTAATACAAGGCTACGT
>JAJWOJ010000016.1 GCA_021635425.1 Clostridiales bacterium
AACATATACTGTAGATTTGCCAAGTATCTGCAATTCGGGTAAGCCGCTGCCTGCGTAACGAATAAAATCATACCTTACATCAACGTAAACGACAGGTTTAATTATTCTTCCCATAAATCTGCGTAAGTTTTCAAGGTTATGTCCTGTTCGTTTATATTGTTCGCCGTTTTTACGGTTATTTCTCTTTCCTCGCCTGCTTCCATATCAAAATAGTTGTCGGAAATTTCAGGATTTGTTTCATATGGAGTATCGATAAAAACAAGCCTTGCAAATTTATTCGCACGGATTTTTATCTTAAATTCCTTTTCGCCCGTTCTTATCTTTTCAACAGCAATATCAGATACGAACGGCTTATTCTTCCATAAATCGTAGAAATAAATACTTTTATCCTTTTCGCCGCCGGAAATTTCAGCGTTCAGGTATGCGTTCTTTACTGACGAATCGAACAAAATATTTTTAACGATGTATTTTCCGCCTGCGGGAACGATTATATTCTCGGTTTTTTCAAAATAAACCTCGCCGTTTAAACCCTTGTGCGCATACGTTAATTTTAAGCTTACCGATGAAAGCTTATCGTTGCAAACGCAAAGATTAACTGTTTTGCCGCCGTAATAAAAGAATGTGTGAACGGGCTTGAACGCTGCCTTCTGAATATAGAAAACGGGTTTTTTCTCGCCGTAAAAATCTATAACCGACCATGTTCCGCATCCCCAGATATCGTTGAACATCCAATTTAGAATTCCGTAACAACGGTCGCTCGCCCTCGCAAATTCTATCTCGGAACGCATTATTTCAAGATGCACAGCCATGGACTTTTTAACAAATTTTTCGAGCGTGTCTATCTCTCCGAAAAGAGATGAGGCCATACGTTGTTCTTTCGCTATAAATGTCTCTTCCGGCGTTGCCGAATAAGGATTAAGCATAAAATGCTCGTGCCATACCTCGTTTACCCCCCAAAGCTTATCTTTCGGGATAAACTTTTTAATACTTCTTATTCTGCAAGGACCTAAAATCGCGCATTCCGTCGTGAACGGGCTTAAATTTGTCGCAAGATATTCTCTGTAATCGCAGATACGGTCATCGATAAGCGCGGGGTCGTAACACGAGGTGTGGAGATCGCCCGAGGAGTAATCCATATCGATATCCGTTCTGCTATGCGGACTGTTGGGAACGTAAACGCTTTGTCTCGTGAGCTTGTCGTGAAGCCCGCGAAGCATTACCTCCCATACATATTCGCCGTACTGCGGACCTTTGCAATCGAGAAATTTTCTCCTCTCGTTTCCGCCGCACCACAAAACGACGGACGGATGATTTCTTAGCCGTTTAAGCTGATACTCCGCCTCTTTATATACGGTTTTCCTGAAATCCGGCATATCGTCGGGAAGGTCGGAACAAGCGAACATAAAGTCCTGCCAGACCATTAACCCCTTTTCGTCGCAAAGTTTATAGAAAATATCGTTTTCGTATAAACCCCCGCCCCAGACTCTTAAAATATTATAGTTTGCTTCCTTTGCAGCCGACAAAAGGCGCCTGTAGGTTTCGTCCTTTATCGTTCCCGTCATATTGCTTGCAGGAACCCAGTTCGACCCCTTGCAGAAAACATCCGTACCGTTCACGTTTATAATGAACGATAACGATTTTTCGTCAAGCGGACGTTCGACGATCTTTATCTCTCTGAAAGCAAATTTTCCCGACTTTTCGTCCACGACTTTATCGCCGCGGAAAAGCTCGAGTCTATACGAATAGAGATTCTGCTCGCCGTAACCGTTCGGATACCAGAGTTTTACGCTTTTAACGCAAACGTTCTGCAAAACAAACTGACCTTCGCATTTAAGCTTAACCTCATACGCGCCCGAAAAATCACCGTCGGGGTTTTTCGTAACCGAAAGCTTCAAAAAATACTCTTCGGGTTTATACTTAAACTTATCGTTAAGTTTCGTTATAAAATTCGCATTACCGAAAATATCCGTCGTAATTTCGGTTTCGATTATCTCGTCGTCGTCGAAAAACGAAAGCTCGACGGGACGATAAATTCCGTACCCGGGGAAATCGGGCGCCCAATCCCACATAAAATGACAGGCGGGCTTACGGAAGAAAATTCTGGTCGGGTGAAAAATACTCATATATTTTTCGTTCGGCTTCGAGTTATAAACTTCGTAAGGCGATTTCATTTTCACCGTGAGCGAATTTTCGCCGACATTAAGTTTGTCTTTCACACTAAAAGAAAACGGAACGTACATACTATCCGTTTCGCCTATTTTTTCACCGTTTAAAAAGACCTCGGAAAAGGTATCTACACCGTTAAAAACAAGCTCCGCATGAGGGAAATCGAAATCTCGCTCATCCACACTGAAAGAAACGGAATAATCCCACGGAGATTCCAGAACCCACCTCGAATATTTGAAATTAACTCCGAAAAGAGGGTTTTCTATCCTGCCCGCAAGATATAAATCGTTAGTTATATCGCCAGGAACGTTAGATTTGTATTTTCCGTATTTTATGTTTTCTATCGACCAGTTTTTGTTGATAATTCTGTTTTTTCTCATTTAAAATCTTCACCTTGTTCGTTTAAAACGTCTATAATTTTCGTTAATTCGTCCTCGGTCATCTTATTGTTGCTCATCGTTACGAGCTGACGAAGTTGCAGACTTTCCGCAACACGAGAAAAGAACGTTTCGCCTTCTATATGACCGTTTTTTATCGAAAACGGATAGTTATCGTCGTCGCCTATTATGCAACCTATTATCGCTTTTTTAAGTTTTTTTTCGGTTAAAATTGCGCCTTTTTCGCATTTAATCAACTCGCCTATCGTCGTGTAGCGGTCGGCTTTGAAAGCAGGTCTCAACGATATTTCCTCGCCGAAAAGCTCTTTCGTTGCGTCCGAATTAACACTTAAGCGGACTTTCTTTTTACGCAGAACGAACCTGTCTTTTTTTATCTCGAAGCTCATAAATTCCGACGTCTGAATAAATACCGAAACCTGCTTTTCTTCGCCGCGTTTAAGATAAATTTTATCGAAACCGACAAGCTTTATAACGGGATCCCCGTTTTTACCATCGCCGCTTAAATAAATCTGCACGACCTCTTTTCCGTCGTAATCGCCGTCGTTTTTCACCTTTACGCTTACCGTTACGCCGTCATCGTTTTCCGATATCGAAGATTTGTCGATTTTAAAATCGGAAAAGACAAAGCTCGTATAAGAAAGCCCGAACCCGAACGGATATGCGACGGGTATGCCGTTTTTAACGTAATAACGATAGCCGACAGAAGTTCCTTCTCTGTAAAAAATCTCGTCGTCGTTTTCCTCGCCGAAAGCATAGCTGGCGGAAAGGTCTTTAACAAAGGTTTCCGTAAGCCTTCCGCAAGGATTGACCTCGCCCGACAAAACGAGCGAAATCGCCCTACCCGCCATCTGCCCCGCAAAATAACTTTCGATTATCGACGATGAGTATTTTTCGATTTCTTCCGTTTTTACAACAGAACCGTTTATCAGAACGGTCACTAAGTTTTTGTTGTATTTATATATTTCTTCGAGCACCTCGCAATCGATGTCGATGTTTTCTCTGTCGAAGCCCTCGCTGCTCGTTTTTTCGCGAAGAAAAACTATTACCGCGTCGTATTTTTTAATCTCCTCGGAAGGCTTGTCGAAATACGTTGTGTTTTTGAAGGTTTTTTCAATTTCTTCTTTTACACTCGTATAATCGTCACCGAAAACTTCAGCGCAACCACCGCCGCAGAAAACGCATTCGTTAGCAGCAGAACCTACAACGGCAAGTTTTAAGTCTTTATTAAGCGGCAAAAGTCCGTTGTTTTTCAAAAGGACGATACTTTCCGCCGCAATACGCGAAACGTCCTTTCTTAATGCCGTTTTTTTTTCGCCGGAGCAAAAAACTATAAGATTTAAAATTTTGTTTACGCTTTCGTTTATTTTTTCGATCGGAATTTTCCCCGAGGCTATATCTCGGATTACGTCGGCGTGAGTCTTTTTGTCCGACCCCGGCATTTCAAGGTCTCCCGTCGCCGCTAAAAATTCACTCCTTTTATCGGTTCCGCCCCAGTCCGAAACGACAACGCCGGTAAACCCAAAGTCGTTTCCGAGCATAGTTTTCAACTCGTTATTGATATACGCCAAATGCCCGTCAACGAAGTTATAGGCAGACATTAGACACTTCGGCTCTGCATTCTTTATAACCGTTTCAAAGGGTTTTGCATATACTTCGCGAAGAGTTTTTTTATCGACGTTTACGCTGTAAGCGTACCTTCCGTTCTCGCGGTCGTTGCAAACGAAATGCTTTACGCAAGCGGCAACCCCGCGGCTCTGGACTCCCCTAACAAACTCGCAAGCAAGCGAGCCGGTAAGAAAAGGATCCTCGGAAAAATATTCAAAATTCCTTCCGCCCGTAGGCGTGCGTTTTATATTTACACCCGGCGCAAGCAAAACGTCCACACCGTGAGATACGGCGTCATCGCCGAGATACTGCCCGATTTGAAACATCGCTTCTCTGTCCCAACCGCACGCCAGAAGGCAAAGATTGGGATAAGACATGGCGGGCGAACCGTCGCGGATTCCGTGAGGTCCGTCGCGAAGCGTTAAAACTCTCACTCCGAGCCTTTCTATCGCTTTCGTATGCCAGACGTTGTCGCCAGACAAAAACGACACCTTTTCATCCAATGTCAGATCATCCGCCGTTATATCCCATATGCTTTTTTTAGTTTTCTTACTATTCATTTGTTATGTCTCTCGAATCGGCAACAATAAGTTTTGCCCTTATCGTCCCGAACGAATGTCTGCCGTTCAGCTCCACAGTAACGTAAACTTCCTCGGTTGCCGAATGATTTTCGTTAAGCGTTACGGAAAAATTCTGTTTCGCCTCGTATCGGTAAGTGTTTTGTAAAGGCAACGCAAATTCTCCGCCGCCAGCAACGGTCAAACCGCCGCTCGTCATAACTTTTACGTTCGCCCAAAGTTGCGAACGCGCCACGCCGTTATTTATAAGCGTAAGATCAAAGCCGAAACTTTCCCCAACCTTGATATACGGTTCTTTTTCATAGGCAAGAACGGCTTTGAAAACGGAAAATTCTTCAAACTCCGCCCACTTCGGAAGCCTTGTAAGCTCGTTTATATCAAACTTTCTCTCTCCTCTGTTACGCCACAGATTTCTTTTAAAAATCTCGTACGGCGGACAGAAAAGTTCGTCGCCGTCAAGTCCTTTAACTTCGTAAATATCTTCGCCGAAGGTTACGAGCGGTTCGCAAAGGAAATCCGGTTTTAAAAATGAAGGAATAACCCTTAAAATTCCGTCGGTAAATTCCGAAACCGTTTTCGGACAGAAAAAGCCCCATTCGGAAAGGTCTATGCAACAGGTATTGATAACCCCGTCAAGCACGTCCGTCCATTTTTTCGGCAAACGCTCGTCGCCGAGAATTATCCCGAGAAGTGCGCCCGCAAAACCCGCCGAACAATCGGTATCCTCGCCGCAATTTACCGCGATACAGATCGTTTTTCCGAAATCGCCCTCGCCGAAATATAGCCCGATTGCGGCGATTCCTATGTTATTCGGCGCATCGCAACCCGCTTTTGAGTTTTTCTCCTCTTCCGTCATTTCGGAAAGGGGCTTGCACTGAAGCCCGAACGACCCCGGCACCTCTTTGAAAAGTCTCTCTCTCGCCTGTTGCCAGGAAAGCCCCTGTTTATAAGAGTCTCTCGCGATTTTTACGGCTTTAGCCACAAGGCAGTTTTCGGGAATATAACTTAAACCGATTTCGATTACTTTTTCGATATCGCTTACCGCAAACGCCGCGCTTTCCGCCGCCGCACAGAAAACTTCGCCGAACACTCCCTCGCCGTAATGATCGACAGACGAATCGTAAAAAGCGTAAACCGAAGCTATTTCGGGGTGCGCGGGCGCGAGACACGCCCAGATCTCGCTGCGGATAAAGCTTCCGCAACTTTCGCCGTAAGCGTTTTCAAGCCTGCCGCTTACCCCTGCGGAAAAACCGCGGAAAAGGTTGGCTTTCGCCGTGCCGTATTCCGACCAGCGGGGGTAAATGTAGGTAAGCCAGTATTCCGACAGTATATTCTTATCGATTTCCGAGCCGAATTTCATCGCGGCGTTGAGCCAGACTATCTGCAGATCGAGATCGTCGTTCGGAGGAGGGTTTTTATCGATATTTTTCTGCACGTAAAAATTTACGTCGTTTATTCTTCTTAAACATTCAAACGGCGCGCCGAGCGTTCCGCCCACGTTTTTGCCGTTGAAACAGCCTTTTATTTTATCTTTTAATTGTGTGTAGTTAAGTTTCATTACGCTATACCGTTGTTGGCTTTGAACTGATTTAAAAACGAACCTTCGCTGTATCTTGTGAACCCGAGCGACGAAAGCTCCGATAAAACCTCGTCCGTGTAAGCCTTATATCCCGACTGATCGTCGAAATAATAACTGTTGTAGTTATACATTATCATAAACTTAGTCGGTGCGCGGACGACTTTAAGTCTTCTGATAAGCTCGGTTTTTTCGCTTTCTTCCATATCGGAAGCCGAAATCTTGTCGATAGCTTCGGTCATAAGCTTTTCCTCACTCAAAAGGAAAGAAAGGTCGTAATACTTCGCGTTCGATCTGTCCGTTCCGAGCTTTAAGGTGTAATCGGGAAAACGATCGAACAGCGCGCGATAATAAAGATCGTAATCGGTTTTATACTTTTTAACGTAATCTTTAGCCGCGCCGTAATAATACGTTATAAATTCGTCGATAAGTTCGTCCACGCTTCTGTCCGCGTTCCACATAAGCTTTGAAGCGACGTACGCTTCGAGATTAGCCTGCCAGCCGACTTTTTCGTTCTGAGCCGACTGCATAAGGAGATACTCCACGCCAACCTTTTTATAGAGCCTTAAATTTTCTTTCCAGGTCTGCATAGTGGGATAATAATTGAAGTAGTTATAGTAATCGATATGATAATCCCACGCCATAAAATGCTTGGTTACCGCGCTCCAGGATTTATAAAGCGTTCTGTATTTGGCTATCTGTTCGCTATCCTCGAGCGAGAAATAGTTATTGCAGAAATACGTCGCCATACGGATATAAACGTTATCCGCCGCAACGACCGTGTTGTCGATAGGCTTATACGCTCCGTCGGAATCGATAATTACGGGAGCTTCCTCGGAATACTGATAAGCGAAAGTAACGACTTTGATTTTTCTGCCGTTAAGCTCTATATCCGCCCACTTCTGAATTTCCCTTGCGAGAATGTTCACGAACCTTACGTTCACGCCGCCTCTCGTGTATTTTTCCGCGGCTGCGATACATCTTTCGCAAGCGCAGCATTTTTGCGTGTCCTGCTGACTAAACATAAAGTATTCCGTGTCTTCGCTCGACTCCGAAACGAATTTCTTAAGCGATTCGAGCGCAATCTTTATCGGGCTCAACTCCACGCTTTCGTCGATTTCGCCGTCGTCCGTTATGCCGTAAGTCTGACAGATTTCTACGGGCGTACCGTTTACCATTGAGAAAAACTCGGGGTGTTTGGCGGCGTATTCCGCGGAAACGTAAGCAAGCGAATTGTGGTTTGCCGCAACGTCTTTCGTTTTGTACCAGCCGATGTTGCCGCCGAATTTATCCGCGACCGTGTGATACTCGTTCACGAATCTGAGTTTGGACATAAAATCCTTGTCGCTGTTGTAGCCGCCGATCATAAAGTTACGGTAACGGAAATCGGGAGCTTCCACTATATCCGGGCTTTCGATTTCGCATTTATCGAGTTTCGGAATATACTCGTAATCGTAAGTCAAAAACTTAACGCCGAGATATCTCTCGATAAATTCGTACGCGCCGTATAAAGTACCTCTTGCCGTCGCGCCGTTGATAAAAATGCCGTTCCCGACCGATTTAATTATAAATCCGTCGCCGTTGAGCGCAGAATAATCCGCCGTAACGCCCGATTTTTCAAACGCACCCGTATTACCCACCGAAATTATTTTCGCGGTTTTATCGTAAACGACGAAACGGTTCTGTTTCACGGGGATTTTTACGCCCGAAACCTTATAAACATACTTTAAAATATTATCCGCGGCGTTTTTCTCCGCTTCTTGAGCATTATCGGGATAAATAATCGTATAATCAGTCGCGTTGTTTTCAAAAATAGTCATCTTTTCGCTCCGCTCGCTTTCGCTGCTTTTCTCCGACGTCGAAGTTTTTTCGCTCTCCGACGTATCGCCCTTTTTCCCGCAGCCCGTCTGAATAAACAATGTCGTTATAACGAGCATACACGCTAAAATTTCAAATAAAATCTTTTTCATCGTTCCACCTTTACCCCACGTTGAATTTACGGATTTCGTAGGAAATGTTCATCGACCCGTCGAACGCGTAAACGATAAATTCCCACTCGCCCGCCGCGCTTAATTTAACGCTTTCGCCGGCGTTTACCTTAACGAGCTTTCCGTCCGCGTTTTTAAGATACAGATAAACGGTGAGCGGATCGAAATCGTCATCCAAAGCCGATTTATCGTCGGCAACCGAAACGTCCGGAACGACGAAATTCTCGCCGATTTTATACGACTGCTTCACGCCCGGCATTTCGATAACGGGCGCGGTTTTATCCGCCACGTAAAGACGGAAAGTCTTTTTCGAGGTGTTGTACGCGCCGTCAGTAAGCTCGAAAACGAGCTGATAATATCCGTAAGTTTCAAGCTTTATTTCGATTCCCGCTTCGGGTTTTACTCCGTTTAAAAGAACTTTGCCGTTCGGAGTTTTTACGGTAAGCGTTGCTTCCGCTTTGCCCGAAAGGACGTCTCCCAAGCAAATTTCCTGCATAACGAACGTTTCGTCTTTTTCGTATTCCGATTTAAGATCGGAAGTAAAGCCAACGATCGCGGGAGCGTCGTCGCCCGATTTGGTATAAGAATTGAAACTCTGATTTCCTATATAATTCACGATAACCGAGCTTTGCGATTTAACGCCGACCGCCTTTATCGTCATATAAACGTTTCCGCCGTCGAAACCCGAAAAGTTTCTGCCGGAATCGAATGAAGTTATTTCCGCCGCTTCGCTGCCGCCTATTCTGACCGCCCCGTTTAAGGAAAATGCAATCGCCAGCGAATCGTATTTTCTGCCGTTATACGCGCTAAGCGAATTGAACGTTCCGCTTTCGAGCAATACGGTATAAGTTTTTTCGCCGAGTTTAAGTTTGGCTTTGCCCGATTTAATCGAGGAAAACATGAGAGTTACCTTTTCTTCGGGATTTTTCGCCGAAATTATTTCGACCGTAACGGACGAAAAATTTAAGGAATCTTCCAGAAACGTAAGTTTTGCGGTAAAATCGTAAAACGGCACTGCGTAAGGCGTTTTTATCGAGAAATCGCTTGCCGACGAAAACGTGAGACCTGTTTCGAAAAACTCTTTCGCAACGTCCGTTCCGCTTAATAAAAGCGCATCCGAAATATCGGTTAATTTTGCGGGAATTACCGCAATCGTATATGTTTCTGTAAAACTTCCGTCCTCGTTCTTAGCCGTTATCTCAACACTCGTCGCGTTTTGCGGCACCGTGTAACTGTCCGAAACTTTCACTCCCCCGATATAAAGCTCGGCGAGTTTTTCAAAGCCGCTTTCGCCGTACTTCGAATAATCGAGAATTTTAATCTCGGGAAGAGTTACCGTTTCGCCCGCCTTGTACGCCGCGGGAAGATTTTCGCAAACGAAGAATTTTTTGTTCATATCGACCTTAACGGTATATGAAGTCGTTTTCACAAAACCTAATTCGTCGGTTACGGCAATTTTTACTTTTACGTTGCCTTTGCCGTTTAAAATCACTCTGTCGCCGGGAACGGCAGAAACAATCGCGCCGTCGTAAGAAATTTCGTATTTCGTTTCGATTGTTCCCGTTCCGCCCGAAACGGTAGCCGCGGGAAGTACGAAATCGTCGCGGGCGGAAAGGCTTTCCGGAGCGTTCGGCTCTATCGTTATGTCGTTCGGCGTGGAAACAACTTCGAATTCGTAATATTTAACGATATCCTTTCCGAAATTGTCTCTGCCCGAAAAAACAGCCCTGTATTTTCCGCTGTTTTTCGGGGTGAATACGTCGCCCGTAAGCGCACCGTCGGTTGCCGTTACGGATCTGTAAATTCCGCCGTCCAAAACTTCGAGCGATCTTTCAACGTCTATATTACCGAATACCACGTCGTAACCCGTCGCGACGGGAAGTTTGTAGCCGTAACCGACCACGCCTGTTTCTACGCCGCCCTCTTTCGTTACCTGTATCGCGCCGACGTTTTTGAAATCGTCCGCCGAATTCTCGTTGAGTTTTTTGCCGCCTATTTCGGAAACGACTATTCCTCCGCCGTCAGAAACGACGAATTCCGCGCTGAGATAAACCTCTGCTCCGTTAAAGCCGCCGAAAGGTTTCCAGTTTTTAAGCTCGTCCGTATTGTCCGCGTCGAGGACCTTATAGTTCGGCGTGTTTTTATTTATCGCCGAATAAACGGTAAGCTCGCCGTAGTCGTACCTGAAATTGAAAGGCACACAGTTTTTGTTGTATACGTTTGTAAAGTTATGGTAAACAACCGCGCCGTAAGTGTTTCTTACAACGCCTTTATCGCTCGACTCGTTGGAGATTGCGACGGAAATATCGTCGTACTCAACGAGCATATAGCTTAAATGATCGTTCCACGGGTTAAGCCACCAGTAAACCGAAAGGGTGTTCGTTTCGTCGTAAACGTCGGTAAGCGTTATTCTCACCTGAGATATCGCGCCCGCTTTTTTGCCGTAAGGCTGAAATTCGATTATATTTGTTTTCGTTTCCGAAAGCTTTTTTAAATCGAGAGTTTTCGCATACGTCGTGACGGCGCCCGAATTTCCTTTGAGAAGTACGCCCGTTTTGTCTACGTTTGCTCCCGAGGGATAAGAAACGTTTTCTTTTACGCTCACGCCCGAACCTGTGAAAAGGCTTTCCGTTTTATATAAAACGTTAATCGAAACGCTTCTTTTTATCGTTTTACCGTTTATATCGGCGGAAAACGTGAGAACGCTCTCGCCGTCGATTCTCGGGGTAAAAACATTGCCGGAAATCTCGGTTTTGCCTATTTTATCAGAAAGCTCGGCTTCACATTCGTAAAGCGCGCCGCCGTAATAGCCGTAAGTTTCTTCCAAAGATATACTCTCGCCGAAAGCAATTTCTTCGGGGAAATTCTGCAAAACTATAACAGGGTCGTTCGTGACGGTGACGGTTGAAGAATAAACCGTTTCAAGTCCGAAAACGTCGGTGAAAACATAATTTACGCTCCACGACCCGTTTTTTTCGAACAAAAACTTTTTGTTATCGCCCGAAACCTCGCTCGTTTCGCTTCCGAGAGTAAATCTTACCACATATTCGTCGTAATCTTTAATCTCGCTTTTACCTACCGCCTCGGGAAGGTAAAGAATTTCGCCCTCGTTCATTCCGACAGGCAATTCGCCGCTTAATTCCACCAAAACTTTCGGAGCGGTTTTATAAACTTTCAGAACGGAAAGTCCGCTTTTGTATTTTATGACGTAATCGCCTTCGTAAACGGCTTTGAATCTTCCGTCGGTTACCGTTACGACGTCTCCGGACGGATCGACAACCTCGGATAAATTACCGTAATCGGGAACGGAAAACTTACGTCCGCGAAGAGCGTAATAGGTGTTATCGTAGACGTTATCCGCCTCGGCGCTAAAGGGCATCGATATTAAAATAACCGCCGATAAGGCGATTATCGCCACGATTGCTAAAATTAAATTTCTTTTTTTCACTCTTTTAAACCTCCTACCGTAAATTTTGCGAGTATGAGTTTTTGCGCCGCGAGATAAAGGATAATATTCGGAATCGCGACGAGCGTAAAGCCTGCCATTATCTCGGGCACGGTCGCACCGTATTTATCCGCGTTCGCCTGAAACGTGAGCATTCCGTATGCAAGTGTGGGATAGCTCGGCAACCAGATTATGAACGTTCCGTAGTCGTTCCACGCCCCTAAGAACTGCAAAACGAACAATACGGCGCACGTCGGAAGCACGAGAGGAATCATTATCGCGTACATCACCCTGTGATCGGACGCGCCGTCGATAAAAGCGGCTTCGGCGTAAGTCCAGGAAATGTGCTTGAACGCCGCGAACATAAGCATGAAATGCACGCCTGAAAATACCGTTGACGGAGTTGTGATTACCGTTAAAAACATATTGTCGTAAACCCCGAGAAATTTTTTAACAGTCATTGCCGAGGGGAAATTTCCGACGATGGGCGTTATCATGACAAATATACCGAGCGCGTAAAGAAATTCTCTGCCGCGGAATCGATATTTTGCCATTACGTATGCGACAATCGTTGTAAAATACACGTTAATAAGCGACGTGGAGAACGCCCAGATTACCGAAAAACCGAACATCTGCGGGAATCTGTACTCCGCGGGATAGCCGTTTTTTATGACGGGCATCACGAAGATTTTAAGCATTCCCTTGAAATTCGAAAAGCCCGTTTCGGCAATCTCTTGCGGAAAATCGAATGCGTTTATCGTGAATTCGAACTCCGATTTGAAGGTCGTGTAAACCATCCATATAAGCGGAAACAACATACTTATGCAGTAAATAATCATAAGCGCCCATAAAAACGCCTTGAAAATTCTCTGCCCCATGCTTTGTCTTTGTTTTATCCTCTGCATAGCTTATTCCTCCACAGGGTCGAGCTTATCGAGGATAAACTTAACAAGATAAGTGAGCGGCGCAGAAATAAGCGTTAAGATTATTCCGCCCGCGGCAAGCCTCGGATAATCCATTTTCTTACCCGTCATAACGCCCGTTATGAAATAATAACCCATATTATATACCGACGTATCCGCGCCGTAAAGATAGAACTCGATGAGCGGTCCGCAGTTCAAGAAAATTCCTGCAAACCCCGTTACTAGAAAGGTTGAAAGCGTGGGAAAAATGAGGGGCAGGATAATGTACCACAGCTCCTGAAACATGTTCGAAACGCCGTCTATCTGCGCACTTTCGGTTATGCCCGCGTCGATTTCTTTCATCGCGTTAGGATATACGATAAGGCTGCCCGAAAACGATATCCATATCATATAGAAAAGGGTCGTCGGGAACATATACCTTACGTCTCTTACAAGATTCGGGAAATTGTTTACGCCGAATTTCCGCATCAGGTCCGGAAGAGCGCTACCCGTAAAGTTCATAAACAAAAGACAGATTACGAACGACGAAATCACTTGCGGAATCATCACTATAAATCTTATCGTTTTGTTTAAGAAACATTTTTTGAACAACATATACGAAAACAAAATATACAGCGGCATACAGACGGCAAGGTTGATAACGTACATGAGTATGGAGTTTTTGAGCGAAATCGCAACAAGCGAGCCTTGCGAAGACGTCATCAGATTCCAATACTCTTTAAAATTATCGAACCAAGCGAAAGTAACGTTGCCGTAAACGTCTATGTTTTCAAACGCCATTATAATGGAATTGAAGTTTATAACGACGTAAAAAATCACGAACAGCAGCAACGGATAAAAAAGTACACTTATTATAAAACCCGTTTGTTTCAGGTTTTTGTTCTTTCTCTTTTTGATTTGTTCCATTTAATCTGTAAAGTACGCCTATAAGTCGATTATCAGGCATTTTTAAATACTATCACAAGGATAAATCAAGCGTAAAATCCTTGTTTTCTCGCCTGATCCAAAAGCTTTGTCCAGGAAGTCTGATTGAATGCACCGTTTACCATTTTGAATATCTGATCAACGCTCCTGCCTGCCGAGAGCCAGCTTACGGCAACCTTATCTGAACCCATTATCTTGCCCGCGTCGCTATACGGAAAAACAACACCCTCAAGCCCTGCGGTTGTTGCGTAAACGATAGGTTCTTTAACTCTGTCCTGGAAAGGACGGACTATGGCGATGTTTTCTGTATCCCTATAGATATTCCATACGGTTTTTGCAAACGGAGTCATTTTAGCGAAATTCTCTGCAGAAATTTCGTAGTCGTAAGCTCTGATTATACCCGTCTCCGAAGTGAATTTTTCAAGACATTCGTCGCTCAAAGTCCGAGCTAAGAAATCGAGAAGAATTTCGGTTTTCTTCGTATCTTTTTCCTTAACGACGAAGAACGAACCCGTATCCTGCCCCGCAAGAACAGAACCTTTTCCGTTGCCGTCGATACCCCTCTGCCCTTCCATATATGGAAGAAGCATAAATCTGTAATCGCGCTTGCCGAAACCTCTGTCCGCATCCTGTTTCTCAACCTGCGGGAATACGCCTTTTTTAGCCTCGTTTTCCCACCAGATACCCTCGCAGATCATAGCGGATTCCGCGATTTTACCGTTAGATACGGGCGCGAAAAGATATCTCTTCTGAACGTCGGTGTGGTTTGTGTTTTCCTTAACTGCAGGGTTTGCGTTATCCGAACTAAAGTATGTTGCCATAAAGGAAATCGTATCGTAAATTTCCTTCATTCCGAAATATTCGTAGCCGTTTTCGACGGTGATAACCTTTTTTGTTCCGTCGTGCATTTCGACTTCCTTACTCTTGGAATCGAATGCGAAATAATTCTCCGCGCCATCAACGCCCGCAAGCTGAGCGAACACGGCGTTCTGAACCATACCCGTGTAATTTTCAAATTTGTTCGGCCAGATAAACGGATAACAGTTTGCCGTGGACTTGATTTTTCCGAGCATCCGATCCCATTCCGCGATAGTCTGCGGCTGACCGTCGTCGTAAGTACCGTATTTCCCGTCCTTACCGGCGGTTAAAATTCTGTCGCCCGAGGAATAATTGACCGAGCCGCCGCTTTTATAAACGAGCTTGCCGCCGTTATTTTCGTAAACAATGCCCTGAACTTCGAGCGCGGCGGTTACCGAAGAATCATTACCGTCGGCGAAGTTCAGCCAGCCCTTCTCCACGAAATCGCCGTAATCGAAAACGAGTCCGCCGATAGAATCGCAGTATGGCAAAAGATAGCAGCCGCTTCCGTTTTTGGAAGCAAGTTTAAGCCAACTTTCCTTATTCGTGAGCTTATCGCCGATTTTCTCGTTTTCACCTTCCGGAGTCGTATTTAAAATCGACGTTAAATCGACGAGCTTATCGGTATTGATAAGTTCCTGAAAAGCAATATCTACGGTAAAATACGCCGAAGCAACGCCCGAAGCCGCGTTTACCTCGTCGATAATATAACTCGCCTCTCTCTTCTCGTCCTGAATATAAATCTGATATTCCTCGAGAGTTTCATTATACTTGCTGGCTTCCTCGGTTATCCATTTAGTACCCGTTCCGCCGCCGTAAACGTTGATGTAAATCTGTTTTTTGTTCTTGTCGATAACCTGACTTTCGTTAGGCACGAAAGAACCGTTCTGACTGTTATCTCCCGAAGGCTTGCCGCAGGAAACGGCAGACGACAAAGCGAGACAGGCGCATAATAACGCCGCGATTTTTTTCTTCATTTTACGCTCCTTTTTTGAACGAATAAAACGAACTCGTCTTGCTCCGCCCGAAAACTTCGGACGGAATCAAAACGAACCCGATTTAATTCTTTATTTTGATA
>JAJWOJ010000343.1 GCA_021635425.1 Clostridiales bacterium
ATTTCACTTTATACATTCTACTATATTTTTTGCAGTTTGACAAGCATTTTAATGTGTTATTTATCTATTTTTAAAAAAATGTATGATTTTGCAATTATGTCCGGGAAAGAAGACGGCATTTTTAATTTCTCTTCGCATTACCGATAAAAGTTATGCCGTCGCGATTTTACGCGACGGCATATAGATGTATAGCTGTAAAAACATAAGCAATTATGCGGGAAGGCGCATTTTAGAGTAAGTTTTTATTCCGTTTAAGGTTAAATCGCTGACGTACACCTTCGCGCCGTCTGATATACCGTTTATTTTTATCATTAAGCCCGCTTCGCCATTTATTATACTCGGGTCGGTTATCGTTATTGACGGCGGTTGATTGGTTGAATCTTTTATATCAAAGGTTACGGTAAGACTACCCTCTTTGGAATATTTGACAACCATATAACAATTCTCTCCGCCATACATAATCGGATTTCCGTTAATCGAAACCGTTCCGATTTTTTCGGTTGCCAGCTCCAATCTCAACTCGCCTATTTTCGAAAAATCGAGTGACGGCAAATATATTTCTGCCGAATCGCCTTTGTTTTTAAGCAATTCTATGCATAATCCGCTTCCGATTTCCGCAGTTTCACAGCTCGTCATATCAACGCAATTCGTTGAATAAATTCCCTGCTTGAAACCCGCCATTTTGCCTTTGATAGCTTTTCTCTTTATTTTTTCGGAGTTAAACGAGACGTTTTCGCTTGCACTTTGTCTGTTATATTTTGTATAACTTATCTTACCGATAATTAACACTCCGCTTTCGTTACCTTCAAGTCCGATTTCAAAAGATTTCTCGCCGCTTACAATTTCAAAATCCTTTATAATCGAAACTTGCTCTCCGTTTACATATACCGCGAGATTTTCGCCGGACAAATATTTAATATCCACGTGTTTGTTTTGTCCCGAAACCCATAATACGGTATCGCCGAGCTTTACGTTTTCGATATATTCATTGAAAAATAAATCGAAAGAAACATCTCTGTTCTCTCTGAAATCGTTTTTCGGAAGATATATGCTCACGTTGCCCGACGACATCGGAACACTCAATTTTCCATTATTTATACTGAAAAAACAATCCGGAACAGCAGACACTTCAAGGTTCGACATGTTAAATTCTTTGGCTTCGGTGGTCGTGTCGTATGCAAATTTTTTACCTTTTATCGTACCGAGTTCGGCAAGCCCCTCTCCTCCGCATTCGATAAACTCCATCGTGAAAGGCGTTCTGCCGTATATTATGTCGTTATCCGACACCTCGGAAATTTTATCCTCACCCGCATAACATGAAAGTTTTGTTCCTTCGTTTACGAGTCGCATTTCCGCCGTTGCGTCCGCAGAAATTTCTCCGCCGAAAACAGAAGCGCATTTCATGCCTCGGATCGCCAATTCAAACCGAACCTCGTCATATTCATTAAAAGTAATTAACGGAAAAACCAACGTCCGATTCTTATTATTCGTAGATGAACAATCTATCACCCACACATCGCCGCCGGAATCGGTCGTTATAGAACATGTATCATTCGAAATATAAAATCCGTCGTTTTTTAAGATCAAAACCTCGCCGGACTCTTCAAATGTATTTCCTTTATTTGCAGGCGTCGGTTTTATCACATCTGCCGCAGAAACTTTTTTCACCAGCTCGTAGCTGTCCGCTTTTGCAGAATACAACGCGTCGATTTTTGCATTGATTGCTTTAGTATCGGTAGCAGAAAAACATGCGGCATAATTTTCTTCGGAGAGCGAATTTACAAGAATCATGAATTCCTCGTATGCCTTCTCCGCTTCCGTGTATTCACCGCGACCACATTCGGCAGATTCAAATTTCTCCCTTTTCTTGTTGACCGCTTTCATTATATAATTATCGAAAATCCATTCTTTGCTTTGCGATTTCAAGTCGTCATCTTTCAATATGGCGTTATCGGCAACGTATACAATCGATCTCGCATTTTCAAGCTTAAAATCACTGAAATAATAGACGTCCTTGTTTTTGATTCTGAATCTCACGTATGCGCGGGCAACCCTTTCAACCGTAAGATTTTTATCCAATATTCCCGTAATAGAACCGCGAACTATATAATCATTATTTTCCTTTGCGAGATTTGCCGAACTTATTGTTAAATTTGTAATTCTCGTCTTGCCGCTTTCGGGAGTATAGTTACCGTCTTCTGCCCAATTATACACGGCATTTTCACCGAAAACCGTTTCGCCGCTTAATGACCCGCTCTTCTGCACATCATCGAGCTTTGCGATAAGCATTCCGTAAGTCACATTCTCTTCGCCATACTCATTATCGAGCGCAAGCTTTTTCTCTTCGGTGATTTTTGCGGAAAACCTGATCCCGTTACCGCTTTCCGTTCTGCCTATCCTTACAGACGCGCCCTTTTCCATGTATAATAAAAAAGCGCCTGTTTCATCGGCGTATTTAAAATCTTTCATCACGGCTTCACTTTCTGCTTTCACCGCGAAAATATTCCCGACTTCTACACATTGAGCCGATAAAAGAAAAATAAACAAAACAACAAAACTAAAAAACTTCTTCATCTTTTCAATCATCGCCCTCTTAGTAATCATCTTCAACAGGATCATCCATAGTAAAGTCGTTTAACCCCGAAATAGTAATTACATCGGAATCAATAACGCTGACTACACACAGAGGTTTTTC
>JAJWOJ010000344.1 GCA_021635425.1 Clostridiales bacterium
TTCCTTTATGTTCCATAGGGAAGTGAGTGAATAGAATGGGCGGTGCGGTTGGTTTCGTACCGCCCGTTATACCTGAAAACTCTTCACGCGGGGTTAGGTATCACGCCCACGCAGTTATAATAAATTTCTACAATCTGACGTTTCTTGCCGTCCGTCTTTTCCGCTTCGTGAATGATGATACGGTCTATAAACTCCCGTACCGTTTCGGGCGTCAGTTCGGCTATTTCCGTGTACTTTCGTACTATCCGCAAAAACTTGTCCACGCCTTCCGTTTCTTCTTTTGCCGTAACGAGTTCCCGTCTTAAAACTTTCACCCGTTCAGTCAGCGTTGCCTGTTCGGCTTCGTAGGCTTCCGTCATTTTCTTAAATCGTTCTTCCGTAAGGTTTCCGCAAACCTTATCTTCATATAAACTCTGTATAATGCGGTCGAGCGTTGCTATCCGCTTTTCCGCTTCTTCGTACTCTTTTGTTTTAGAAGATAAATCTCGCTTTGTTTCCTTACTTTTACTTGCCCGCAACAGTTCCGCAAATTCTTTTTCGTTTGCCTTTGCCATAGAAAGAACGCGTTGTAAGTCCGCAAGTACGATTTTCTCTATCGCTTCGAGCGTTATCGAGTGCGACGTACAGCCTCTGCGCCCCGCCGTTCCTTTTCGGTAAGTGGCGCACACAAAGACGTCTTTCGTGTAACTCCTATGTACGTTACAACGGTTAAGATACAGCCGCTTTCCGCAGTCCGAACAAAACAGCATTCCCGAAAACACGCTCATTTCGCCCATTCTCGTAGGTCTGCGCTTTGCGTCTCTCAGCCTTTGCACGGTGTCATAGGTTTCTCGGTCTATTATCGCTTCGTGCGTGTTCTCAAACGTTACCCATTCGCTTTCGTCCGTATAAATTACAGTTTTTGTCTTATACGACTTCTTTCTCGTGCGAAAATTCACGGTATGTCCTAAATACGTCGGATTGGATAAAATCTGCGTAACCGAATGCGTTGACCACTCGGTCGGCTTGTCAAACTTTTCGAGTTGATACTTCACGCCGTACTTTTTCTTCCATACGATAGGCGAGTCTGTGCCGCGCTCGGTGAGCATTCTCGCTATCTGCGTCGGTCCGAAACCTTTTATGCAAAGCGAATAAATCTCTTTGACTACCTTTGCCGCTTGTTCGTCCACGTACCATTTCTGCTTGTCGTCGCCTTCTTTGTAATAACCATACGGCGGACAATTAGTAAGATGTTTTCCCGAATTGCCTTTGGCTTTCAGAACGGCTCGTACTTTCTTCGACGTATCTTTCGCGTACCATTCGTTGATGATATTCCGAAAAGGCGTAAAATCGCTGTCCGTTTCGCTGTGGTTGTCTACACCGTCGTTTATCGCTATGAAATGCACATTCTTTTCGACGAAATACACTTCCGTGTAATATCCGACTTTCAGATAATCTCTGCCGAAACGCGACATATCCTTGACGATGATTCTTTTCACTTCGCCACTTTCCACGTCTTTAATCATCCGTTGAAAATCCGGACGGTTAAAATTCGTTCCCGAATAGCCGTCGTCGGCGTAAAATCTGAACCTGTCATATCCGTGTTCTTTCGCATACTTTTCGAGTATGCCTTTTTGATTTACGATACTGTTGCTGTCGCCTTGCAGGTCGTCGTCGCAACTTAACCTTGCATACAAGGCGGTTATTTCTTCACCTCCGTTAAATTTTCTTTTATTGTTTTCCGTTAATTTTGCGTTCATAAGGTTTCTCCTTCCGAACGCGCCTCAACGGACAAGTCCTTGATAAGCACGCTTTTTATCTTGTTTATCAGCGTTTCTCTTGCATTTTCCCGTTCTTTTACGACAACGACATACTCCGCGCCGTCTATCTCGTGTACATAGTTATATTGTTTCTGCTCCAAATCTCCTTAACTTTATTGTGCGGATACTATGTTCTCTCTCCGGATGGATACTATGTTCTCTCTCCATAAACACAAAAATCCTCCTGTCAGATATTTTAGTTTTTGTTACGTTTTATTGTTGTTTTTCTCTTCCTCGAATTTGCGCAACTCAAAATCAAAGAAATCGTCGTAGCCGTCCATTATCTTCGCAAGGTCGGTATTTATTTCTCCCGCCTGCTCCAACAGCGACTTATATCCTTCTTCTATGAGTTTAACTTTCGTATACCCGTGTTTCTTCAAAAATGCGTCTATTTCTTCCGCCGTTTCTCTCGGTATACTCGTTCCCCATACCACGTTTTTGGCTTTTCTCTCGTTTTTATGCTTTTCTTCGTATCTTTTATCTCTTTCGCTTCTCGGTTTCATTCCTAAACCCTCCGTAAATATATCATCGTATCAATACGACGATTATATTTTACCGATTTCTGCGTTCAGAGTCAAGCTCTTTTATGTGAACGGAGAGTAAAAGCCGCCTTAAATTTTACTTATGCGCGCCGTTTTTCCCGTTTAGCCACTCATAGCGTTCTTTTTCTTCCTGCATTTCTTGCTCTATTTTCTGCAACAGCGGTATTTGGCTTTGAACGGAAGGCGTGCAGAAATCTGCGAACGCCGAAAAGAACAATCCGACCGAACTCATACCGTAAGTAATTCCCCGATAGGTGTTAGGGGCAATTCTTGCCAAAGTTTTTCCTGCGTGGACATACTTTTCGTTCTTATCCTTTTCCTTTTGCAAAGTTTCTGCTTTTCG
>JAJWOJ010000345.1 GCA_021635425.1 Clostridiales bacterium
GTATTAGTTCCTAAAACAATATTTAAATCACTGTTATTATATATTTTATATAATTCGTTACAATTATAGAAAGCATTTTTATCAATATTTATTAGGTTAAGTCCCAAAGTTACAACAGATAAATTGTCGCAATCAGAAAATGCTTCTGTACCGATAGTTGTTATGTTTTCTCCGATTGTCAGGGTTATCAGTGCGGAATAGCCTTTAAAAGAATATGGTTTAATATTTTTCAGAGTATCGGGAATGATAAGGTTTTCAATTTTATCGTCATTAACGATAAAAGACTCGGCGCAACTTAATATGTCAGAATCGCTACTAAAATCGATTCTGCACCAAGAGTCAATATTTCCCAAATATTGTACTACAGTTAAGTTTTTACATCCGCTGAAAGCGCTATTTCCGATAGTTTTAACACTTGAACTTATTGTTAAGCTGTTCAAGCCGGTACAATCGGCAAATGCATAACTCATAATTTTTTCAACACTTTCGGGGATGACAAAACTTTTTAATCCTCCGCACTTGTAAAACGTATAAGCACCTATTTGAGTAATGTTTTCAGGTAAAGTAAAGCTTGTTAGTCCACAATCAGAGAAAGCCATATCTCCAATGACGGTTACGCTGTCAGGAATATCGATAGATGATAATTTGTTGCAAAATTTAAATGCGGTTGCCTCAATTTTGTTTAAAGTAAGCGGTAAGGTAACCTTTTTCAGGTTTCTACAATCGTAGAATGTGCCGTATTTAATATTTGTTATTCCGTAAGGGATAATTATTTCCGTTATATTCCAACAGCAATTGAAGACGTTTTGATCTATAATTTGTACAGAATCAGGAATTATGATATTTTGCAGAGAATAACAAAAGGAAAATGCTGAATCGCCCAACTCAACTAAATTATCTGAAAGAATCACTTTTGAAACGTTATGGCAATCCTCAAAAGCGTCATTTTTTTTTGTTTTTATTCTGTTTGATATGATTACTGTTTTGAAATTGCACCTTGAAAAAGCAGAGTCTTCTATAATTGTTACAGCTTTATCATTATAGGAGCTTGGAATGATAATCCCGTTGGGTAGTGATGATTTGTTTTCAGGGTTTGCTTTAACCGAATACGTACCGTCATTTAAAAGAGTGAAGGTAAAATACTTGAGGTCTGTTGTTTCAACATCCTCGCAACGAGAGCATATTCCGCTGATGTAGTCGTGGCCTAATGGGGCGAGGGTCGGAATTGCGTCAAGAGTGGTTTTTCCGTCGGCGTCGGCGAAAAGTTGACCGCATTCGCATTTCCAGTATTCCGCGTGTCCTGCTTCCGTGCAGGTGGGCGCGAGAGTTTCTATATGCGTAAGAGTGGCGTGCTTGCCTGCCGAAACTATGTCGGACACAAGATTATCCACGTTATAGTTAAAATACTTCTGAGCGAGAGTTCCGTAATTTACCATTGCGTTGAGAAGGTTTATGAAATTCTCGTTCGCCGAGCCTGCAACGCCGTGATAAAATCCGAGTCTTCTCGAAGCGTAAGCCGCAACGCTGTATTCGATTGTTTTGCCGTAATAATAAACTCCGCCTTTCAATGCGTATGGCTCGGCGTAAATGACATCCGCCATTTCCTTTGCCGCAACTTTATATTTATATGTAGCGACGTTCTTTTTGTCGCCCTGTGCGTTTATGGGCAGATTTTGCCAGTCGTCGCACTTTTCGATGATTATAGCCGATCCGCTTGCGGCAAGGGTTTGAGCGTTTTCAAAAGTTCTTTCCGCTTCGGCAACTTCCGTCTTCCAGAAAATCATTCCGTAATTGTCCGAAGAAGCGTCGGAAACGTCTATTCCGTCGTAATAAGCACGAAAATAAATGTAAATGTTATCGTCGAAAGAAAGGTTGGTTGATGAGATTTTAAGAAATACCCCCTCCGTGTTTTCTTCGGCGTTAACGGCCCCGTAATGGCTTCTGCCTATGCCGAAAAGCGATGCGAGAAGCACGAGCGCAAGAACAGCGCATAAATATAAATTCTTTTTTGTCTTCATTTTGGTGTCCTCCTTTTTTACATAAAATCTTCTTCACCAAGATTAGAAGTTCTGATTACGTCCGTCGTAAAAAATTCGAATTTTTCGATTGTCGGCGAAAAGTAACGTTTTTTTAATAAAACACTCATAAATTCTTCTCCTTTTGTAATTTTGCGATAATATATTATCACAAATACGATAATCAGTCAACTGTTTTGCGCTAATAATTTATCGTATATACGTTGTAAAATATCAATATGGATATAATCAAGAGGATAAACGATTTAAGAGCGGAGCGCGGGTGGTCGGTTAATTACCTTGCAATGGAAGCCGAGCTTACGCAGTCCACCTTAGCCACAATGCTTTCGAGAAATACGCCGCCCAAGCTCGACACGCTGCAGAATCTATGCAATGCGTTCGGGATAACCATGGCGCAATTTTTTAACGATGGAGGCGACTCGGAAATTTTAAGCGCAGACGAAAAAGAGTTGTTGCGGGAATTCCGCAAATTTTCCGAAGAAAAGAAAAAGGCGTTAATCGAATTCCTGAAAACGAGCGAATAAAAGAAAGTAAATAAAATTACAAAAAAGAGGAAAGCGCGGTATACTGAATTTTTTTAAGCAAGCAAAAACAATCGGATTTACTATTTCGGCAAACGGAACGTAAAAGATAAGTAATATAA
>JAJWOJ010000346.1 GCA_021635425.1 Clostridiales bacterium
CGGTTTTGCGCGTTCTGGAACTGAAAAACAAACTCGGTATGTACGAAAATCCCGAAAGATATACCGATATTCGGAAACGAGACGAAGTAACGCTTTCGGAAAGCGCGAGAAATCTGGCGCGTAAAGCCGCGGAAAAAAGTTGCGTTCTGCTGAAAAACAACGGAATGCTTCCTTTAAAGGAAAACGCGAAGGTTGCGTTTGTCGGGCCTTTCGTAGAGGAACGCGAAATTATAGGCAACTGGTCGAAAAAAGCGCATATGGAAGATACGGTAACCGTTAAAGAAGGCGTCGAAAGGCTTTTGAAACGCGCCGTACCGAGCGCAGGCGGTTGCTCACGGAAGTTGTTCGATACGGACGAAAGCGGATTTGAAGAAGCGGAAAAAGTATGTAAAGACGCGGACTTTATCGTTGCGTGCGTCGGGGAGTATATGCTGAATTCGGGCGAGGCGCACTCGCGCGCGGATATCCGTATTCCCGAAATTCAACGCAAACTTATCGCGAGGCTTCATAAATCGGGTAAACCGCTCGCACTTGTCGTATTCGGCGGCAGGCCGCTTGCTCTCAGCGACGTTGCGGAGCTTGCCGACGCTATATTGTACGTCTGGCAGCCGGGAACGGAAGGGGGCAACGCGATTGCAAACCTCATATACGGAAAAGCAAATCCTTGCGGAAAAACGGTTATGAGTTTTCCGCGCTCCGTGGGGCAATGTCCCGTTTATTACAACCATTTTTCGACGGCAAGACCGAAACATAAAGATATCCCGTCGTTTTACAGCGACGAAAGATTCCGCTCGGGTTACGACGACGAATATAATTCCCCCCTTTATCCTTTCGGTTACGGGCTTTCGTATACGGAATTCGAGTATTTTAACTTTGAGTTGTCGGCGGCAAAACTTAATCGCGGCGGAAAAATTACGGCGAGCGTGAAGCTTAAAAACGTCGGCAAAAAAGACGGCTTTGAAACGGTTCAGTGGTATCTGCACGATTTGTTCGCTTCCGTCGTCCGCCCCGTAAAAGAGCTGAAAGGGTATGAAAAAGTTTTCCTGAAAGCAGGGGAAGAAAAGATTATTACTTTTGAAATTACGGAAGAAACGTTGAAATTTTACACCGACGGCGGCGAATTCGCGGCAGAAACGGGCAAATTCGAATTGTTTGTCGGCGGAAATTCCCGCGATTGTTTAAAAGCCGATTTCGAACTTGTCGATTAAAACGAGAAAAACGGATAAAATATCCGAAACAAGAGAACAGACTTTGAAAGAATTAAAACTAAGATATAAAACTCCCGCCGAAAGAACAAACGAGGGGTGGGAAAAATATTCTTTGCCGATAGGTAACGGTTATAGCGGCGCGAGCGTTTTCGGGGGCTACGACGAAGAGCGCGTGCAGTTCACGACGAACGCTTTCGCAAACACCTTCCGTTTGGGCGGCGTGTCGAATTTTCTCGAGCTTTACGTCGATTTTCACGACAAGGCGAGGGATTACGAACGCGGTCTCGATTTAAGGACGGGCATCGCTTATTCCGAATATCTTTCCGATTTCGGGAAAACCGTGAGAAAAGCCTTTTTCGGTTATCCCGACAACGTTTTCGTCTATCGTGCGGAATTTGCAAAACCGAAAGATTTGCTGCGGGTAAGAGCCGAGATACCCTATCTCGGCGACAGATCGCTTAACGAGGGCGGAAGAACGGGCGAGGTGAAAACGCGCGGCGACGAGATCGAAATTTTAGGAACGCTTCCTTCGAGAGACCTTAAATATTTCGCGAAAGTCGCGGTTGCAACCGACGGCGAAAAGAGATGCGAAAACGGAGAAATTGTCGTAATAAACGCCTTATACGCGGATATTTACGTTGTGTTCGATACGTCGTATAAGCTTTGTTCCGAAGCGTTTTCAACGCATAAAGCGGTTGGGGAAAACCCGACTGAAAAAGTTGCCGCAAGGCTTGAAAACGCTTTGAAACTCGGCTATGAGAAGTTGTTTGAAAGGCACGTTGCGGATTTTTCGTCTCTTATGAACAGAGCGGAATTCGACCTTAAAGGTAAAGACGACGGACGGGCGACCGACGAACTTTTACAGTCTTACCGAGAGGGAAACGCCGAACCGTATTTAGAAGAAATATACTATCAGTACGGCAGATATCTGCTCATATCCTCGTCGAGAAAAGGAACGCCGCCCGCCTCGCTTCAGGGCGTGTGGACGGTTCACGACAAATCGCCGTGGGGAAGCGGATTCTGGCATAATATCAACATTCAAATGAACTATTGGCACGCTTTTTCGGCAAACATTGCCGAGGCGTTTGACGCTTACGCGGATTTTTTCAAGGCATATCTTCCCGAGGCGGAGAAAAACGCAAAGGCGTGGATTAAAGAAACCAACCCCGAAAACGCGGACGGCGACTGCGGCTGGATAATAGGTACGGGCGCATTTTGTTACGAGGTCGAGGGCAAAAACCCGAACAGCCATTCGGGACCGGGGACGGGCGGACTTACCGCCAAAATGTTTTACGATGCCTACGATTTCACCCGCGACGAGGAGTTTTTGAAAAAATACGCCTACCCCGCGGTTCACGGCATGGCAAAGTTTTTGAAAAAGACTTTAAGAGATTACGACGGCAGAAAGCTCTGTTCGTTTTCGGCTTCTCCCGAGCAGATTTTATCGGGCGAATGGGTGAACGA
>JAJWOJ010000347.1 GCA_021635425.1 Clostridiales bacterium
AAAAATCAACCGTAATCAAATTTTTATATTCTTTATGTAAATAAGATTTTAATGCTGCATCTTGACAAGGTGTTGAAACAAACAATATGACTTTATTTTCATTCAACCGAGCCTTTATTTCCGCGAATTTCTCGTATGAACTACTCTGCAAATATTTACTTTTTAAAAGTGGTTTTAAATCTTCTTCGGTATGAGCTGCAACACATTTTAATTTAAGTTCGTTATCAAATGCAGCCCCATATACGATTCCATCATATGAAATAATTTTATTCGCAAATATTTGAAACATCCCACCGGACGATCCTCCTTTGCGAATGGCTTTATCATTAGCATATGCAGCAAATGCAAGCTGATCATACTCTTCAAAAGAGTATACACTTTTTATTGGGCAAACTCTTTCACATGCCCCACAACTAATGCAGTTTTGATTTTCCACTATCGGGAAAAGACTTCCCAGTGTTCCTTCTTTCATTTTTATACATTGTTTGGGACACACAGCTACACAAGCACCACACCCGCAACAATCTTTTTCGTTTAAAACCTGTATCATCTTTAATATTTGCTTAACTTTTCCGATAAGATCGTTGATGACGTTCCGTCTGTATGAGGTAAAAATACCATATCAACCCCAACCGAACTTAATTTTTCTTCTATCTCTTTATACAAGGTTGAGCCTTTCCAATCATCGCCATGAAATATTGCATTAAAGTGAAGCTTTTTCCACGCTTCAAATTTATCCATACTCGTTTGAGGTACAACTTCATCAACATACTTTATAGCTTCGACGATAGCTTTTCGTTCTTCAAACGGAACGATCGGAGTTTTATTTTTATAATCTCGCACAAGCTCATCTGTACTAACACCAACTATAAGATAATCACATTGCTCTTTTGCTCGACGCAAAATATTCAAATGCCCTATGTGAAACATATCAAATACACCTGTGGTATAACCGATTTTATACTTTTTTCCCATTAACTTTTCCCCTTGCAAATTTTTTAAATACCCAACCGCGAAGATTGTTCGGCATTAGAACCTGAACAATAAATCTTTTTGTTTTGTTTGAAAGATATGTAGGAAAGTTTATTATCTTATGCTTAAGCATGTATTTTTGAAGTTTTGCTTCGCTTTTATAATACTTCCACCCGCCGCGACGTTTATACATATCTTTACCGACACGAACATTAACAAGTATATCCGACACATTTGCGAATCTCATTTCCGCAAGCGCCATACGAAGCCATAAATAATAATCTTCTTCACAATACCAGTCAATAAAGCCACCAACACTCTCAACAGATGTTTTTTTAAACATAACGCTGACAAGATTCATCGGACAGCGTTTTTTCATATATGCTTTAATCTCGGCGTCATCGGCAGGAACTATCCTTTCTGCTACAATATTTTTTTCATCATCGATAAACTCGGTTATATTCCCACCAACAATATCAAGAGACTGATTTTTTTTAAACTCTTCTATTTGCTTTTCAAACCTGTCACTCTTGCTTATATCATCGGCATCCATAATTGCAACCAACTCATTTTTACAATTATCTAAACCCATCCGCCGAGCGTTTCCATGACCTTGATTCTTCTCCAAACGAATCACATTAAAAATCGGGTTACACTCATAAATCTTAACAATCTCGTTTAACTCATCAGGAATCGGACCGTCGACAACTAATACCACTTCATCAGGCTTCAAACTTTGATTTAATATACTTTCCACCGCTGTTTGAAACCATTCGGAATTATCTCCGCCATATACACACATTGAAATGGAAAATTTATAATCCATAACTCCTCTTTTATCTCATCAATAGATTTTTTGCTTCGATTTGCTTTGTGTTGTAATCCGCCTCGGTTATCGCAAGCTCCTGAAGGAGATAATCTCCGTAGTCTATATCAGATACCGTTCCTTCACGCACAACATCGCTGCGCTTAAAAACCTTAAACGCCGTTTGAAATATTATTTTTATATCGCCTAAAAGCGTTATTTTCTTTATGTAGCGAAGGTCGTAAGTAAATTTTTCTTCCCACGAAATATTATTTCTTCCGCTTACCTGCGCCAATCCCGTAAGCCCCGGGCGAACATTGTGGCGTTGCCTCTGTTCGTCTGACATGAAAACCATATCCCGCACAAGCTGTGGGCGGGGACCGACTATCGACATGTCGCCTTTTAAGATGTTAAGAAGTTCGGGAAGCTCGTCGAGCGAACTTTTACGAAGAATAGCACCGTATTTGTTCAGCCGTTTCTCATCCGGCAATAAATTACCGTCCGCATCCTTCTTATTGCTCATCGAACGGAACTTGATAAGCTTAAATATTTTTTCGTTGCCGTTTTTATCTTTTTTGCCGGGTCTCTGCTGAGTGAAAAACGGGTTCCCATGCATCGCAATCGCACCTACAATCGTTAAAATTATCATAAGCGGCGATAAAACCACAAGCGCCAAAAGCGATAAAACGAAATCGTAAAACCGCTTGAAAAACGGCTTATAGAGCCACATTGACAACAGAAACAACAATGCGACGGCTACAACGCAAATAATCGTTATGCCCCACCAGGTCGATATAAGTGTTTGAAAAAATTCTTTCATTATTCGAAACACGCCCTTATAACTTCTATGATCCGCCCTTGTTGCTCAGCCGTCATTTTATTATCCGA
>JAJWOJ010000348.1 GCA_021635425.1 Clostridiales bacterium
GGTGAAGAAATGCCGGCAAAAATAAATGGTGTTGAATATCTAAAGTATGTTGATAGAGTTATCGAACAGTTTAAAGAAGAAAGAGGGGTAAACTTCTCTGATATGGATAAAGTCTTATATCAAAGGGATAAAGCCAAAGGAAATTCGGTAAAACGTTAAACAAATGGTACAAAGACAATGACTGAAAGATGTCAAAAATTGATTGAAAAACACAAAAACTCAATCGAAAACAGCTATTTTTGCCGATTTTCGTTGAGGCGTTGGTTGAGGGCGGTATTGAATTTTTCGACGAATTACGCGAGTATTTTGAAGAAGCAGACATAGATCTTAAAGAAGGAGATTTTACAAGACTTAAGTAAATTATTTATTAACGACCCAGAGGCTATGGGGCGAAAAAGTCCCATAGCCTTTGTTATAATAAGCGTATGATGAATATTTACAAATACATACGTTCTAAAGACGTAAGAGAATACAACGAAAAAATAGAGCATAAGTTCACCGCGACGGAGAGCTCTTTTTTGGTGTGGCTTAATTATGAGATTACGCTTAAAGAAAAGCACGACGCATGGCAGGAAATTATGCGGGAAATGCCCGACGAAGAAGTGCCGAAACGCGTGAACGCGGACTACGCGCCGAGCCTGTTCGCGCTTTTGAATAAGTTTATCGAAGCCGATAATCGACTTATAGACGAGTTTTATAAAAAAGACGAACGAACGGTTTATTCATATAGGTATATTTGCAAAGGCGATTCTTCGTTCGGCGAAGACTTCGGGCGGATATATTCCGATTTGGGGTATATTCAAGGGGAGTTGCGGAAAGATTCCGATCTCGGCATTATATGCGTAGAATATACGAAGAAATATATCTCGTCTCATTACAGAAAAATAACGCTTAAAACGGACGGAAGCGGAAACGTAACGAGCGTTGACGGGGATTTTATTCAGGGGATTGATTTAAGCCTTAAAAAAGACGAGTTTTTCGAAGGGCTTTGGATAGACGTCCCCACTCCGTTTCGTAAAGGCGATATCGTTTGCAGCAGGAAAACGCCGTTCGGATATAATATTTATTCCGACAGTGAACCTTTCGTTCTCTTGTCGCTTGCGAATTGGTCTGCAAAAGATGCGGAAGAGCGCGGCGAAAAGTTAAACGAAAAAGATAAAGCGTGGAAAGATAAACACTTAAAATATCTTAAAGAATACGGCGATATAACCGATATGACAGCGTGCGGATATTTTTTAAGTTCCGACTATAACGATCGTTTTACCGGCGAATTTTATAACGAAGTTATGCACGATTACGTCGATTTGGAATATTATCGCGGTAATTTTAACGGCGGCGAAAGGGTTTTGCTCCCGATAAAACATTTTCTCGGCGGCGATATTGACGAGGAAACGTTTGCAAAAGCATGCGAGATTATCAAAAAGCAGGAAGAAATAAAAGCAGAAATCGATTGTCTGAATCTTTTGGACGAGTGGAAAGAAAAAATAGGAATAATAAAAAAACAAAAAAGATCAAAAAAGTCTTAGTATGTACCGTTTTCGTCGCGTTGAGTGTGTTATAATGCTCTTGTAAATCAACCAAAACACATATAATTAAAAATTTTACGAGGTGTAAATTATGGAAAAAATGTTTATGGTAAAAGTTGCAGACGAAGTCCCCACCCCCGAAGAATATATTAAAAATATGCTTGATTGCATAGATGAAAACGGCAATCTTAATATCGCCCGCTCGATAAGCGAAGACGCGTTCTGTACTGCCGACGGGGAAGATTATACGCATATCGAAAGCGTTAAACTCGATAAAAGCCGCGCTTGTTTCGACGAATTGACTGATTGTTACCGCAACGCGATTACCGCCGTAGAAAACGGAACTTTTGCGGACGCGCTCCCTGTCGGCAAAGAACTCGGTAAGTACGGCGAGCGTATGAGCGTTTACGCCAAAAGAATAGGTATGCTTATCGAACTCGGCGCGCCGGAGTTGATTGTAAAGTGAGAAAAATGTATGTTTGCGGACAGTATCGTTCTTTATAAGACGAACGCCGTCGGCGACCTTTTAGCGAATAAAAAATGAAAGTAATATTTTTGGATATCGACGGAGTTTTAAACACTCCGTCTTCCGAAAGCCGTTGCGGCGAGTATATCGGGATAGACGACGAAAAGGTTGAAAAACTTAAAAAAATCGTCGAAAAAACGAAAGCGGAAATCGTGCTTATCTCCACGTGGAAGAAGTATTGGCGAAAAGAAGAGAAGTTAAAGCCGCTTCAGGATTATTCCGCGACTTATCTCGACGAAAAACTCGCGAAACAAGGGCTTAAAGCAATCGATAAAACCAAAGATAAAGCGGACGGACGGTATCTTTCCCGCGGGGAGAGCATACTCGAATATGTTTATCGGAACAACGTGGAAAATTATATTATTTTAGACGATTGTCAATTCGATTACGACGGCTGCGATTTAAGCGATAAACTTATAAAAACAAACCAGACCGAAGGTCTTACCGAAAAAGAAGTAAAAACGGCTTGCAGAATTCTGGTAAATAATATCGGATAAATTGGTTTTTAATTATGGAAAACAGCGGCAAAATAAGGTATAAATTCGATAAGAAAGGCGGCGGATACGTTGTCGTTATTGCGAGTGCGATAAACGGCGGC
>JAJWOJ010000349.1 GCA_021635425.1 Clostridiales bacterium
AATCCACGCTATGGCGCATAAAACGATTGTTGCAATATGTTCGTGCAACCATTTCCTCTTAAAAAATGCTATCTTTTCTTTCAGTGTAAAGGTGCTGCTTGCAAGCGCGGTAACAAGATTATCGTCGGCGGCTTTCTTAAATTCTTCCGTTTCAAGCCGTTCTCCGATGATAAGCTCGTTGATAGTTACGCTTAATTCTTTTGAGAGTAGCGACAGCATTTCAACGTCGGGCATATAGTTTCCGTTTTCCCAGCGCGAAACTGTTTTGTTGGTTACGCCGAGTTTTTCTCCGAGTTGCTCCTGCGTCATACATTTTTCTTTCCGCAGTTCGGCGATAAATTTTCCAATTTTTATTTGATCCATTTTGCTTACCTCGAAGAGAATTATAGCATATTTTTCATAAAAATGCTTCCCCGTAAACAGCGAATGTATTACCCACAAACAGCGAAATTTGAATTGATTAGGTCAATCGTTTTTGTAAAGTTCCAAAACCGATTCCGCCGCGGCGGAAACTTCGTGAATGAGATATTTCGGATGCAGAATTTTAACCTTGTTCCCGTAGCCTAAAAGTTTTGAAATAAGCCAATCGTCGCAGGGGAGAATGGCTGAAGCGCGCAGTTTTCCGTCCGCACCCGTGTAAACGCTTTCAACGCCGAGCCATTCCTCAACGTCCGTCCGTGCGGCTTCCGTAAGTTCGAGTTCGACGGGTTCGCAGGGAAGAGATTCGAACCATTTATCCAGCTTTAAGTTTTCTTTGGCGTTTTCTCTTGCGGCGTAAGTGATTTCGGTTACGTGCGCGTAGATAATTCTCGACGCTTTGAAAACCCTGAAATCGTTCCTTAAACGGCAAAACGCGTAAATATACCAAAGCCCTTGCTTTAAAATTATAATTTGAGGCTCGATTTGCCTCGTCGTCTCTTCGCCCGATTTGTCTCTGTATTTTATTTCAACGACGAGCGAATTTTCGATGGCTTTTTCAATCGTCCCAACAACGTTTTTTGTCGTTTCGCTTCCGTTCCAGTCGGAACCGTCGATAATAAAATGTCCTGCCGTCATTTTATTGTCGGAAAAATCAGAGCGTTTGAGCGCGCGGAGCTTTTCGAGAGCAGAATCGATGTCCGAACTCATAAGCTGTTCGTTATAGGCTTCGAGCGTGGAAACGATCGCGTTGAATTCCTTTTCGGTGCAGACTATCGCGGGGAGTTTAAACGATTCGGCGATATAATATCCGCCGTTTCGCCCGGGTTCCGCAATGAGCGGAATATTTGCAAGGCTTATCGCCGTGAGGTATCTGAAAGCCGTTCTCGTGGATATTTCGAATCTTCTCGCGATATACGCCGCGCTCACTTTCTTTTTCGAAAGCAGTAAATATAGAATTTTGAGCATCAATTCATATTTCATGCCTTTATTTTACAATAGAAAACGCTGTTTTGTCAAGAAAAAACGCCTTTTTTGAAGGCGTTTATCGTTGTATTCTTCGCGACGGTTCAATCGTCTTTTTTCATTGTTCTGCCGAATGCGAAAATCGCGAAAGCTATCGAGAAAACAAGGTAAACGGCGAGCATGACGAGCGAAATTATTCCCACACCGTCAAAAGCGTAAAGTTTCGGGGGTAGCCCGCTTGCAAAGTCGGTCGGGGTGTGCGCCGCGCCCGTTATTATTCTGCCGAGATAAATCGACGGGTAGAAGGGGAGAAATCTGCAGAAAACTTCAAATCCGCCCATCGCGTCGAGAGGCATCCACGCTCCGCCGAGTATTCCCGAAGCGGAAATGAAAACCGAAGTTATCGCGGGCGCCGATTTTTCGTTCAGCAAGCAACCTATCGCTATTCCCGAAAATATATTGATTAAAAGCGACGGCAACTGTTCGAGGGCGAGCAGCAGACATTTCGGGAAATCGGGATAGCCCGAGCCGACGATAAGCGAGAGGATAAAGCCCGTGAAAATGCATACAAGCATCTGAATTATCCCGACGATTGCCGCGGGGAAGAAATATCCCGAAACGAAATCGGATTTTTTCATGGGCGAAGTGTAAAGTCGCTTTAAAAGAGAAGTTGTTTTGTCTTTTGAAACGAGCAGACATTCCGCAAGCATTATGAACGAAAACGAGAATGTCATCACCCCGGGGAGGAGCGACGGGAACTCGAAAACGGGCGTTGTGCCGTTTGTAAAGGAGTTTATCACGACGAAAAGAACGAGCATCGCAACGGGAAACGCGACGCAAAAGACGTAAATAACGGGGTCTCTCGCCATTTCCTTGATGTTTCTTCCCGCAAAAATCAGAGCTTTGTTTTTTGACGTTTTCATAATTCGTCCTCCGCGATTTTAATAAACGCGTCCTCGAAGTTGTCGGTTTTTGCGATCGCTTTAAGCTCGGCGGGCGTTCCTGTAGCCTTAACTTTGCCTTTCGCCATAACGGCAACTCTGTCGCAAAGGGCTTCGGCTTCTTCGAGATAATGCGTGGTGAGAATTATCGTTATTTTACCTTTCATATTATTTATTATTTTCCATAGTTCGCGCCGCGCGATGACGTCAAGCCCCAAAGTCGGCTCGTCGAGAAAGAGTATTTTCGGCTTGGAAATCAATCCTATCGCAATCGAAAGCCGCCTTTTCCACCCGCCCGAAAGCGTTTTCGCCCTTTGATTTTC
>JAJWOJ010000350.1 GCA_021635425.1 Clostridiales bacterium
TCCTTTAATTTTTGTCCACCCTCCCGGGAGATTGCCGCGGCACTTCGTGCCTCGCAAAGACAAGGTGCTTTACTGCCCCGAGCAAGGCTACCTCTTCTTAAAATTCCTCGTTATTTCGTAAATCTCGCTTTTTGTTTTAACTCCGTCAGTTGCGTTTGCCTGCATTATGCTCGCCGCCGCCGCTCTTACACCCGTTTCGAGTATGGTTTGCGGCGTTGCACCCGCATAAATCTCGGTTAATGCGCCCGCGCAAAACGCGTCGCCCGCGCCCGTTTTACCTTTAAAAAGTTCGTCGGGAACTATAAGCGAATTTATTTCGGCGTAATTTTCGCCTAAAAAACAAGCCTTATCTTCTTTATGAATAATAACGCCCTCTTTAACGCCCATAGCCTTTAATTTTTCCGCTAAAAAGCGTAAATCGTCGGTATTATCCGACTTGCAAAGCGCGGCTGCCTCGAGTTCGTTTATTATAAGATAATCGACAAACGGCAGACAGGGAAGGACTTTTTCGTAAGCGTCCACGGTAGAACTCACTAAGTCTATGGACGTCTTTATCCCGCGTTTTTTAAGTTCGCGCAATATCTTTACGCCGTCGCCGTTATCGACTTTTTCAAGTAGCAAAAAATACCCCAAATGAAATATCTTTGCGGTTATTTTGTCAAAGTCTATATCGTCGTAACCGAAATCCTCGCTCGCGCCCGCGTAAGTAAAAAACGTGCGTTCGCCGCCTTCCACGCTCATAACCTGCGTAAAACTCGTGCCGAGCGTTTCGGCTCTTTTTATCCCGTCGGCGTTCACCCCGTTACGGCGGAGAGCGTCAAGTAAAAACGCGGCTTTATCGTCTTTACCCACTTTACAGTAAGCATAAACGCTTAAATCGGGGGCTATTCTTTTTATATCCACTCCGACGTTGGGAACGAGTCCGCCCACGGAGCGATTAACGCCGTAAACTTGCGTTAATCGCCCCATAGCGGGGTATTCTTTAATTATATTTATCTCGTCTACGAGTGCCGAACCCACAACCGCTATGCCGTTCATCTCAGTTCGCGTCGGGGCAAAGCGGACCCGCAAGTTCTTTCAGATAAAAAAGCTTTCCGGGGAGCGTGGGAATATAGCTTGACGTAACGAACCGCGTGGGGCGATAGCGAAGCGTCATCCAGAAGCTCATTCCCTGCCATTGCATTCCACGAGAAAGCGCGCCGTCCGCGCCGCCGATCGCGTAGTCCGCGGAAAACATCAGTTTCGGACCGATCGTGTTCGCGCGGCACGGCACAAGCGACGTGCGGCTTCGGAACGACGTGATCGCGTTCTGCTCGATCGTCAGCGGGTGCAGTTTCACCCCCACCCGATACGGCTGTTTCAGCCATTCTTCGTCCGAAGAAAATTCCGCGCCGATCATCGGCTCCCAGAACGCAATATGGCACATTCTGCCGATGCCGTACACAAGCACCAGCTTCGCGCCGTCCGCTTTCAGCTTCGCGATCTTTTCGGGATACGTGGGCAGATTATCTTTCAGCGCGAAATTTCTGTGCGATACAGGCACGGTGTTTTTGCCGAGCGGGTTATAAAACGCGTTTTCCATCGCGCTTTGAAACGATGCTTCGCCCGTGATCGTGTTCCCTTCGCCGTCCGCCCATTCGTCCATATTGAAACACCACACGTTTTCGCAAGATTCGTTCCATTCCTTTAAGAAATACACCGCCCATTTGTACATTCCCATCGGTCCGACGGGCAGAATAAACGCGATTTTCCGCTTCTCCGCGTTCGCTTTGCGTATCTCGTTCGCGATTTCGTGCCCCATTTTCACGTCGAATTCCGCTACGTCTTTGCACTCGATCGGCGTGAAATCTTTGTTCCAAAAATCCTGCCGCTCGCCTACGCTTTCGGGCGCGTTCGCACAGCATTTGTCTATCTTCTCGAAATCCCACCCTTCGGGGTAAAATCCTTCCAGCAAACTTCCTTTCACCGTTGAATTGAAATCCATTTTTCCTTTCTCCTCGTTTATGTTTTTTATTTGGTTTTGTTCCTACTACGGCAACATTGTTATGGTAACATTGTTATGGCAACAACCGCTTGGTTGTGCCTTTTAAATACACCTGACATTGACGGAAACCCTCCGCATACGCCGCGCCGCACTGATATCCGCGATATCTGCTGCAAGTGCGTACCATATCCGCAAAATCTATTCCGTCGTGCTCTTTCATCCATACGAGTTGGCTCTCGTGGCATTCGAGCATTTTTATCTTTAAGTCGATTTCGTCCGATATGTCCACAAATTCCGTCGGATTAAAATTCACGCCCGCAAGCGTGTCCATATAATATATCGGCACTAATTTCGCCGCTTTTTCGCCGCCCACGTGATAATTCGGCAAAGTCGCCGTAAAACTCGCGTCGAACACAAGCCGCGACACCGCCGTGTGGTCGGGCATATAGTCGTCGGGATTGTGCGTAATTATAAAGTCGGGCTGCGCGTACTTTATAACTTCCACCATTTTATCCCGCGCCGCCTTGTTGTTATCGAAAATATCGAGGTCGTTAAACATTCCGCCGATAACCTCTATCCCCGCCAGACTTCCCGCCTTTTCCGCTTCTTTTTTACGGATTTCGGTAAGTTCGTCGGGCGGAATGATAACGTGTCCCAGAT
>JAJWOJ010000351.1 GCA_021635425.1 Clostridiales bacterium
TATATATACTATGAAAAAAGATAAAATCGAAATATTAAAAACCGTTCTTTCGTGTTCCGTGATCGTTGTTTTAGGTGCGGCGGCGATTGTTTTCGGCTTGTTGTATATGAATTTAACTAATATTTCCTTTCTCGAAAGGCATACAAGTCTTATCGAAACGCTTTTTATAATAATTATCGGACTTGTAACGATTATTTCCGTTGTGTGTCAACTCTCCGATAAAAAATTCGTTTACAGACTGACTTTTCTTACGCTTATATTGATGACGGCGGCTCTTGCGGTTTTGTACGTTATTCAAATAACCGGGCTGTGGGATAAAATCGATTCCGTTGAAGACTTGAGAAATTATGTGAGCGGTTTCGGCGGATATGCCGTGTTTATTTTTATCGCGATACAGTTTCTTCAGGTTGTCGTTTTGCCGATACCGGGGTTTATAACCGTAAGCGTCGGCGTACTTTTGTTCGGGGCGTTCAGGGGTTCCGTATACAGCGTTATAGGTATTGTTTCCGCGTCGATCGTCGCGTTTTTCATCGGCAGAGTGTTCGGCTATAAAGTTGCGGGTTGGCTTGTCGGGAAAGAAAATCTCGATAAAGGACTCGAACTTGTAAAGGGCAAAGATAAAGTGATTCTGACCTTTATGTTCCTTTTCCCGTTTTTCCCCGATGACGTGCTTTGTTTCGTGGCGGGGCTTTCATCGATGAGCGTTCCGTATTATATAGTTATGATAACTATTACGAGAATAATCAATATAGTCGTTTCGGCGTATTCGGTTAACGGCAGCATTATTCCGTATAACACATGGTGGGGAATACTTTTGTGGATAGCGGTGTTTATTCTTGTCGCCGCGCTTTGCTATGCGATATATAGGCACGGAGATAAAATAGAAAACTTTTTTAAAAGCAAGTTTTCAAAAAGGAAAAATAATTACAAAAAAAAGTAATATAATGATTATTTTAACTTTGTTTTTTGTTGTAAAAAAAACATAGAAATGATATAATAAAACTATGGTTAACGGAAAATATTTAGTAGAGAAACTTATTGTTTATGCAAAATCGTTTTTATATCTTGCCGAAACCGACGAGATATATATGAGAAACTGTCTTCTGGCATCGCTTCGTCTCTCGTCGCCTCTTTCGGAAGTTCCGAATCTTGATTTTATCAAGGAAATGAGCGTTCCGGACGTGTTGTTCGACGAGATTAAAGATTATTCGCGCGAAAACGCTATAGCGAGCGACGACACGCAGGCAACCCTGTTCGCCGCTTCCGTGTTCGGAATGCTCACTCAGAAGCCTTCCGAAATTAACACGACGTTCAGTTATTTAAAGGAAAAAATGGGCGCGCAGGCGGCTTGCGATTACCTTTATAACCTGAGCGTTATGAACAATTACATACAAAAAACGGCAATTTCAAAAAACTTATTGTGGGAATACCGCGACGGCGATAACGTTCTGGAAATAACCATAAATCTTTCCAAGCCCGAAAAAGACAATAAGGATATAATGAAGCTTGCAAAAGCTCCCGTAGACGGCGAAAAATATCCTAAATGCGCCCTTTGCCCCGAAAACGAAGGGTATTTAGGTTCGTACACTCATCCGCCGAGATCCAATCTTCGTACCGTTTCTTTAACTTTGGGCGGGGAAGACTGGAGCCTTCAATATTCTCCTTACGCTTATTTCAACGAGCATTGCATCGTTTTCAATAAACATCACACGCCCATGCAGATGACGAGGCAGACGATAACGAAATTATTCGATTTTATCGATATTTTGCCGAACTATTTCGTCGGAAGCAATTCCGACTTGCCGATTGTAGGCGGTTCTATTTTAAATCACGAACACTATCAGGGCGGCAGACACGAAATGCCGATGCACAAGGCTAAACCGAGATATACTTTAACGAGCGAAAAATTCCCCGACGTCGAGATTTCCATTCTTAACTGGTATAATTCCGCGATAAGGCTTACCGGTTACAACAAAAATACGATATGCGAACTCGGCGGAGATATCGTAGACGCATGGAAAGCTTACAGCGACGAAAGCGTAGGGATAATCAACAGCGCGGAAGAAAGGCATAACACATGCACGCCCATCGCGAGATATCTTTCGGACAGTAAATTCTGTCTTGAAATAATTCTCAGAAACAATATTACGACGGAAGAATATCCCGACGGCGTTTTTCATGCTCATCCCGAATATCACAATATCAAAAAAGAGGGTATAGGTCTTATCGAAGCGATGGGTTTATACATTCTTCCCGGAAGGTTAAAAAAACAGATCGAGCAGATAGCCGATATATTGTGCTGCGACGCGCCGTTCTGCCCCGAGAAAATGGAATCGACCGATCCGTTATACGTGCATAAAAAAATGATAACCGAGCTTAAAGAAGCAAATCCCGATCTCGACGACAGGGAAAAAGCGCTCGAAATCATCAGAAAACGCATAAACGAAACGTGCGTTCATATTCTCGAAAACACCGCCGTTTTCAAAACGAACGAAACGGGAACGCTTGCTTTCAGAAGATTTTTGAATACGTTATCGATTAAATGAAATAAAATAAAAAAAAATTCTAAAAAGGCACAAGTTTTGGTGCCTTTTTTAATTGAAAAAAAAAGATTTTTGGTGTATAATGACTATATATAAAA
>JAJWOJ010000352.1 GCA_021635425.1 Clostridiales bacterium
AATTTGTAAACTGTTTTTGAGTGTAATTTCCGTTTTTTATAATTTTTTTAAAAATATATCGTTTTCGTCCGCCGAAAATTTTATTTTTTCGGAAAGAGTTTCAGGCTCCTTCCAGAAGCATCTTGTCGGCGATGAGCGCGATGAATTCGCCGTTAGTCGGTTTTTCACCCGAAAGATAAGTCTGAACGCCGAAAAGGTCGTTGATATTTCCTATTCTTCCCCTTGCCCATGCAACTTCTATGGCGTGGCGGATGGCTCTTTCCACTTTGCTCGGCGTAGTGCGATATCTTTCGCCTATCATCGGGTAGAGTTTTTTGGTTATGTTGTTTATAACGTCGGGGTTATCTACGGCGATTTTTATTCCTTCGCGGAGATATCCGTAGCCCTTTATGTGCGGCGGAATGCCGACCGATATGAAAATTTTGCTTATTCTCTCGTCTAAGGTATTGATTTTGCCTGCGCGCATGTTCGGCTGAAGTTTAGAGCGGTCGCCGTTCAAAAACAGATCGGTGACGCGGCTTACGAGCGTTTCGACGGGGCAGGGTTTTGCGACGTAAAAACTCGCGCCCTTCGCGATGCACGTTTCCACAACCTCGTCGCTCGTAAGCGAGGAGTAAACCACGGTTTTGGTTTTTGCGCCGTAAGCTTTGAGCCTGTCTAAAACGCCGAGTCCGTCCAACCCCGACAATATCAGATCGATAACGCAAAATTCCGCGTCGTTTTTCAAGATGAGGTTTACGCCTTCTTCGCCGTCCGATGTTTTTCCGATAGTCGTGAATTTGCCGCTGTTTTCAAAAGCCTTAGAAATTTCGTCGGCTTTATTCGGGTTATCTGCAAGTATAACAATTCCGTGTTTATCCATAGTCGCGTCTCCTTTTTTTTCTTTAATTTTAGCACAAAAAAAGGTAAAATTAAATCGAATCGAGCGTATTATTTGTTGAAAAAAAAGGAAATTACGTCGAAAAAAGGCGAAAGCGGAAATTTGACTTAAAATGTTGTATTATCGCGCTTTAAGGCGGCTGAGGGCAAAAAAAAGGAAGGCAACTACGTCCTTCCTCATTATATGATATACGATTTCAAGCTTTCATTCCGCGAGGAGTGAAAACGTAAACGTCTTTCGAAAGCTCGCCCATGTTTCCGTCGATTGCGTAAATCGCGCCCGACATAAGGTCGATAACGCGTTGCGCCGTAGCCGTACTTACAGCCGAAACGTCTACGATAACGGGGTTGCCGTCCATGAGTTTATCTATGCAGGACGCAACGTCGTCGAACGATTTCGGAGTGCAGCGCATGATAGAGCCGCTTCCCGAATAGTCGTTTGGTTTTGTTTGTCTTTTTGCGGGCTGAGTTTTTGTTCCGCTTTGTTTTTTGTTTCCTTTTGTCACGAACTCGAATATTCCCATTTTCTATCCTCCCGTTAAATAATTTTTTTGTTTAAACTTTTTCGCCGTTTAAGCTCGCTTGTTGTTTAAGCTCTTTCGCCGAATATGGCGCGCCCGAGCCTTATCATGTTGCTTCCGTTTTTAATCGCTATCTTATAATCCCCGCTCATGCCGACGGAAAGGGTGTTTACGCTCGGCGTTTCCTTTCTTATCTCGTCGTAAAACGCGCGTAAGTTTTGGCAAAGCGCGGCGAGTTCTTCCTCGTTTTTGCCCGCGGGAAGCATTGCCATAACGCCGACTAATTTTAAGTGTTTTAAGCCGATAATCGACTTATAGAGGGGTTTTGCGCTTTCGATCGGCGTTCCCGTCTTGGTTGATTCGTCGCCCGCGTTGATCTCGAGCATCACTTTTTGAGTTATCCCCGAAGCTTCGGCTTTACCGTCTATCGCATTTGCAAGATCAACAGACGAAACCGAATCTATAACGTCGGCTTTCCCGACGACGTATTTAAGCTTGTTTTTCTGAAGCGTGCCGATGAAATGTTTTTCGCAGGGAAGATAAAAGGGGAGCTTGTCCCGAAATTCCTGCGCGTGGTTTTCGCCTATCGTCGTAAGCCCCGCCGAAATCGCTTCGTTTACGCGGCTTGCGTCCACAAACTTCGTCGCTCCGAGCAGAGTGATTTTTTCTCCGAGATTGTTTCCTGCGGATATTTCGCCGAAAATCTCTTTTAAGTTTTTTTCGATATCCGTCATAAATCCCTCGTGAAAAATTCTGTCGACATAGCCGATAAAAAACAAAGCCGACAAATTTTTTTGTCGGCTCAATCTTCTTTTCACTGCGCAATTCCCTTTGACAAGCCGAACCGAAGCGGTAATGCGGCAGGTCGCTCCTTCAAAGCAACCTCATGGCACACGCAATTGACCGTTTAGCGCTGCTATATCCCTATCCTGACGCGGTTCGCGGCTTTGCGTTGCATAAGACCTTGAAATCATCACGCCTTACCGCACGCAGCCAACCATACGACAAGCCGAGGGGAACGATCAGCCTTGCTGTAGCGGATTGCAAGTTCAGGGCACCGCTATCTCCCCGCTCAGCGCAGTGTAATCATTTTACCCCAAATTTCAAAAAAAAGCAAGGGTTTTATGTGAGTAATAAAAAAATAATTGTCGAAAATCGCCCGCGCGGCTTCGCGCCGCGAAATTCCCGGATAAAAATCCCCGTTAAAACCTGCCGAAAGCTTTAAAATCCTTTACTT
>JAJWOJ010000353.1 GCA_021635425.1 Clostridiales bacterium
ACGTAGTCGAGAGAATCAAAAAGTATAAACAACTGTTTTCAATAACCAGCGAGGAGCTTTCGAAGCGAAGCGGAATCCCTTTGGGAACGCTCAACAAAATCCTCTCGTCGTCGACGAAAAGTATCAAAACCGAAACCTTGGCGGCAATCGCGAAAGGTTTGGACGTAAGCGTTAACGACCTTGTCGGCAGAGAGAAAAAACAAGAGGTTTATTCTAGAGCGAGCGTAGATCCGATTTTTTCGTATTGCCGCGTCGCCGCGGTAACGCCCGACCTTAAAGTGGGCGACGTGGAGAAAAACGCGCAGAGCGTTCTCGACGCGCTCGAAAATTATTCGGTGAAGCGCGTTAAGGTTCTCGTTTTTCCCGAGCTTACTCTTTCGGGGTATACCGCGGGGGACTTGTTTTATATGGACGCGCTTTTGCATGCGTGTGAAAAATATCTTGCAAAAATCGCCGATTTTTCTATCAATTACGATACGCTTGCGTTTGTCGGCGCGCCCCTTAAAAAGGACGGGAAACTTTATAACTGCGCCGTAGCTATCTGCAAAGGAAAAATCCTCGGCGTCGTACCGAAAACGTTTTTGCCTAACTACAACGAGTTTTACGAGAAACGTCAATTTGCTTCTTACGGCGATGAAAACGGGCTTATAACGATTAACGGAAAAGATTATCCTTTCGGCAGAAAACTCGTTTTCAGAAACAAAAATTATCCCGAGATGAAGGTTGCCGCGGAGATTTGCGAGGACCTCTGGACGGTTAAAAATCCCTCCGAGGAACATGTCGTTGCGGGAGCTAACATTATCGTCAATTTATCCGCGAGCGACGAACTTATCGGCAAGGCGGAATACAGAAGAAATCTTTGTTCGATGCAGTCGGCAAAGTGCGTCTGCGCTTACGTTTATTCGGACGCGGGCAGTGGAGAATCGTCCACGGATATGGTTTTTTCGGCACATAACATAATAACCGAAACTGGAAAAGTGCTTTCCGAAAGCGAGATTTTCGGCGACGGAATCGCCGTTGCGGACGTGGATATCGGCTTTTTAGAGCATGAAAGAACAAAACTTTTCAATTACGATATCAAATGCGAGGAAGGTTATCAGTATATTGATTTCGTTTCCAATATAAATACGGACAGAGTCGAGAGAGATTACGAAAAAACGCCCTTCGTTCCTGCGGATAAGGGCGAACTCGAAAAGAGAATTAACCTTATAACCGACATTCAGGCGGAAGGGCTTTTAAGAAGAGTTAAACACACTCAGGCAAAAAGTCTTGTAGTCGGCGTTTCGGGCGGACTTGACAGTACGCTCGCGCTTTTAATCGCGGCGCGCGCGATGGATAAGCTTAACAGAAAGAGAAAGGATATTCTGGCGATAAGCATGCCGTGCTTCGGAACGACGGAGAGGACTAAGAGCAACGCGGAAATTTTAAGCGAACAGCTCGGCGTAACTTTCCGCGAGATCGATATAACCGATTCCGTAAAAAGTCATTTCAAAGACATCGGACAGAACGAAAAAGTAACCGACGTAACTTACGAAAATTCGCAGGCGAGAGAACGCACGCAGGTTCTTATGGATATAGCAAACAAAAGCGGCGGACTCGTCGTGGGGACGGGCGATCTATCCGAACTCGCGCTCGGTTGGGCGACGTATAACGGCGATCATATGTCCATGTACGGCGTTAACGCCTCCGTTCCCAAAACGCTTGTAAGATATATCGTGGGGCATATTGCGGAAAGCAGCAAAGGAAAAACAAAAAAAGTTCTTGAAGATATCCTCGCAACGCCCGTAAGCCCCGAGCTTATCCCCGCGGAAAACGGCGAGATAAAACAGAAAACCGAGGATATTGTAGGACCTTACATTCTTCATGATTTCTTTCTCTATCATTTCGTGCGTTCGGGCTTTTCTCCCGCTAAAATATTCAAAATCGCCGAAAGGACGTTTAAAGAGGAATTCGATTCGGCGACGATTTACAAATGGCTCGAAATTTTCGTCAGGAGATTTTTTGCTCAGCAGTTCAAGCGTTCCTGCCTTCCCGACGGCGTGAAAGTGGGTTCCGTCGCGCTTTCGCCGAGAGGAGATTGGCGCATGCCGAGCGACGCGAGCGCGGACGTCTTTTTAAAAGATCTTCGCCGCGTAAAACCATAATGATATGTGTTGAGATACACTGAAAGCCTTCCCACTCGGCGGATAAAATTTAAGTTTCAACACGAATTGGGAGGAAGGTGGCGGCGCAGCCGACGAATGAGGGGCGCAAGTAGACTAAAAATAAGTGCGGACTATACAAACCGAGCTAAATTACTTAGTTAGCTTGATTATAGTAGTCCGCTTATTTTAATATTAAGGAAGCCCCTCTTTGCCGTTTTGAGTAATCTCAAGAAGCAATTAGTTGTGGCGACGGTATTTCCCCCAATTTAGCAAAAAACTTATATAAACTCCGCCGAGTTGGAACACTTTTTTTATCAAAATTCAATCATGTCGAGTTGCAAAATTAAACTCTTGTTGTGGATTTCGCCTTGCAGACCACGTTTGTTTTCAACACCGTGGAGCGGATTATATTGTCTTTCAGTTCGTCGTAGCGGGGATAGTGGAATCTGTAAAGAGTGTTTTTTATTCCGAATAAATCGCAGTCGGCAAG
>JAJWOJ010000354.1 GCA_021635425.1 Clostridiales bacterium
GTATTGACATTATACTTAGTCGGATTTGAACTATCGTTAGTTCCGCCTTCCAAATTGTATATGATGTTATAATCTATAATTTCCCAACTTGCCGTAAACGTCTTTTCACCGATACTGCCATTTGAAATTAAGCCGTTATCCGTCCATCCGCTGAATTTATATCCTTTTCTTTCGGGATCTTGCAAGCGGACTTCCTGTTCAATGGTATACGTTTTGGGGTTTGCAGAATTGTTAGTTCCCTCATTCAAATTGTATGTGATAGAATATTCGATCGCCGTCCAATTTGCCGTAAACGTCAATTCTCCGTAAGTACCTGTTTCAATGGAAACAGCTTGATTTTCGCCTCCCGTCAAATTAGAACCCGACCACCCATTAAACTCATATCCGCGTTTCGTCGGGTTGTTAAGCGTGAACGTGGCAGTTTCTATATTGTAAGTAGCCTTGTTTTCTACGGCAAGTTGTCCGCCGTTAAGATTGTAGGTTATTTTATACGTCTTAGGAGTCCACAACGCATACAACGTTGCGTTTTCAGTCCCCATAGTATATGAATCGCCGTCGGAATAAACTTTACTGCCGTTTTCAGATTCAGCCCAACCGGCAAAATCATACCCTGTTTTTGTAAACGCATTAGCGGAAAGCGTCGCTTTTGAGTCTGTCGCGATGGTCATATCCGACATTTTTCCACTACCGCCGTTAGATTCAAAATGCAACGTGTTGTCGTTCGGAGTCCAAATTGCATAAAGAATGTATTGAGCGTTCGTACCCATCACATAATCGGCTTTGTCGCTATAGTTTACTTCGCCGTTAGCCGTAGTACTCCAACCCGCAAAAGTATAGCCTTTCTTTGTATACAAACATTCATTTAATGCAACGGTAGCATCTGTAGCGACCTTTTGGTTATCCATTTCGCCTTCGCCGCCGTTTGCATTGAATACGATTTCGTTTAAGTTTGCTTCCCAAATTGCGTATGCCGAAATAGACTCGTATTTTTCATACGCGCCGACAGACTTACCGTTTTCATCGGTAAGTTTATTTGCGTCTTTTATACCGTCATACCAACCGACAAATCTGTAACCGACTCTTTCGGGAACAGGCAATGTATAGTTTTCTCCAACGGAAACTATACTTGTAGCAGCCCCATTACCGCGCGTCGCACCATTGTAATCGAGAGAAATTCTGAAACCGACTTTCAATTCAACCGTATCGGAAATTCCCGACTTCCAATCCTTGTCGAAGCCCGATAGATCTCCTTCTCTATCTTCGAGAACAATTTTCTTTAATCCTGTACAGCCGTTCAAAATATTTGCTCCGACCATAGTCGTAGTAGCGGGAATAGCGATATTCTCCAACGCTTGACAGTTGACAAAACAATTCGCCCCTATTTCCGTCAATGTGGAAGGCAACTGCAAATTGTTCAGTTTCAAACAGCCGTTAAACGTGCTATCGGCTAACTTTGTAAGATTGTCGTTGAAACTTACGCTTTCGAGTTTCGAGCAGCCGTAAAACGCATTTCTGCCTATCGTCGTTGCACTTGATACATCTATGCTTTCTAATGCAGTACAGTTATAGAATGCGCTTTCGCCGATAACTGCAACATTGTTATTCGGATCTTTTTTACCGTTGACAACAGCCAATGTCGTTATCGCATAATTACCGCTATGCGCATCCGCAGAAGTCGAACTATAAGTGCTTGCACTCTTAAATATTATTTGTTTGAGATTAGGACAGTTTTTGAAAGCGTTGTTACCTATGTACGTTATATTAGACGAAAGTGTTATCGTCGTAATATTCGTATCGTTTTCAAACATCCCGTCCGAAATTTTCGTTACGGGTTTACCGTTATAGGTTGCGGGTATTTCCACGTTGCTTTCTTTATAATACTTACCAATGTCAATCGTATACCCGCTTTCATTTTCAACGAACTTGAAATTCTTTTCTATTTTGATATATTGGAAAACGCCGACAAGAGCAATCGCGATTACAAGTACGACTGCGGTTATAGAAGAGAAGAACGCAATCTTTTTCTTTCTCTTTTTCTTTGCCGCACCCTTTTTCTTCTGATTTTCCCAATAATCTATCTGATTTTTAGCAATGGATGCGTATTTATCCGCACTTCTTTCATCATTGCTTGCGGCAGCGATAGCACTGCTGAATTCGGAGAACTCCGAAATAGTCTTTTTCTGCTTTATTAAATCGTCGTTGTTACGGCAATTCAATTTTGCTTGCAGCAATCCCCAATACGCCTCGTGTTTCATATTGTCTATGGCAAGAACCATAGCGTAATATTTTTCCGCAAGCGAAAACGCCGAGCTGTTTTTACAGTTATCGGCAAATTTTTGAAGATGCTTAATCAATATTTCATTGCATTCTTCAGGATAATACTTGATTATGCCGTCAAAAATCTTTGCAAGTTTATTGATTGATTCTTCATTACAAATAGACGCGGACTTAAATAAAACGGCATTTACGAGTTTATCAAGATATTCCGCGCGTATACCCATATCGGGGCAATACTTCAAAAGCGTTTCGAGTTCTTTGAAGTAACTGAAATTTTCAATATTCTGTGCAATATCGGTTTCACGCAAAGCACCGATATTACAGAGAATAATTCCCCATAAA
>JAJWOJ010000355.1 GCA_021635425.1 Clostridiales bacterium
AAAAAGAATAAAATACGGGCGTAATAAAAAACCAACTTTTTCGGGGAAAAAACATGACAAAAGATACCTCGTTTTTTAAAAAACTCATAAAACCCGTAGACCTTACGAAGGGAAAACCGTGGAAGGTTCTCCTTTTATACGGCGCGCCCATTATGCTCTCTTATTTTCTGCAACAGATTTACGTTTTAACCGACGCGATAATCTGCGGGCAAACGCTCACCGCGGGGCAGGTTGCGGGCGTGAACGACACTTTTCCCTTAACCTTCATTTTCCTGCAATTCGCATTCGGATGCACGTCGGGTTTCAGCGTTATAACGGCAAAACACGTCGGGCTTAACGACGAAAAGGGAGTGCGGCGGTCTTTCGCGGCGCAGATTTACCTTTCGGTTATCATCTCGGCGATTTTAACGGTGTTATCTATTCTGCTTCTGCCCGCTCTTTTGGGTTTCATCAACGTAACGCCCGCGAACAAAGAGGTTTACGACGCGGCATATATATATTGTTTTATCATCTTCCTCGGCATATTCACCCAGATGGGCTATAATTTCGTATGCGGAATTTTAAGAGCTTACGGAGATTCGGTTACGCCGCTTATTTTTCTCGTTATTTCAACGGCTTTAAACGTCGCGCTCGATATTCTTTTCCTTTCGGGATTCAGAATGGGTCCCGCGGGCGCGGCGATTGCCACCGTTACAACTCAGTTCCTCAGCATGGTAGGGTGTTTTTGTTACACCGTAATCAAATATAAGGCGTTGCGCCTTTCGGGCGACGATTTCAAAGCCGCTCTGAAAGACCTCGTCCCGCACCTCAAACAAGGCATACCCTTGGGGCTTCAGTTTTCCATTTTAGCGATAGGCATAATAGTTATGCAAGGCGGCGTAGTTAAGTTCGATTTAAACAAGGACGGGACGATGCTCCCTCTCGCGCCCGCGCAAAACGGCTTCGGCGCGGCGAACAAACTGATAAATTTCCTCATGTCTTTTTATAACGGACTGGGCGCGGCTATTCTCGGGTTCAACGCTCAGAACTTCGGCAAAGGCAATTACGAAAACATAAAAAAAGGCACGTTGCAATCGCTTATAATCATGCTTGCGATATACGTATTCTGCCTCGGCGCGGCGCTGCTTCTGACGATTGACGGCGCATATCAATACATATTCATGAGCGCGGAAAAAATCACCGCCGAATCGATAAAATACGGCAATATTTACGTTTATCTCGATTTTGCGCTCTATTTCGTTCTCGGATTTCTGATAGTCGTAAGAAGCGCGGTTCAGGGCGTATGCCGTTCGGGATTCGTTTTAGGCGCGGGCATAGCGGAACTCACCGCAAGAACGCTCATCTGCATGTTCCTGCCCGTAATTATAAACGGCGGAGCGATAAATTCCTCGGCGTCCGCCGCCGCGTTTTTCGGGGTTTGTTTCGGCGATCCGGGAGCCTGGACTCTCGCTTCCCTGGTTCTTCTCGTTCCTCTTTTCAAAAATATAATAAAGCAAAAATACTGACACTGATGCCAAAGACTGCACCCGCCGCCCGGCTCGGCTTGCAGTCTTTTTTTATAGTATATGAGCATTCAAAAATTTTAACGGCAATTTTTTGCCGCAAAATACTTGACAAACTACTATTTAATAGGGTATAATTTAATTGCAAAACGCAAATGAGGCAAATATATGAATCGTTCGTTTATTGAAATTCCATCTTTCAGAACAGAGTGGAAAAACATGGGGCTTACCGATAATGACCTTTTGAGATTACAGCAAACACTCCTTGCCGACCCGAAAATCGGAAAAGTAATGAGCGGAACAGGCGGAGCGCGCAAAATGCGTTTTGCATTTGAAAACAGAGGTAAAAGCGGAAGCGTGCGTATCATATATGTAGATTTTGAAGTATACGAAAAAATTTACTTACTCACCGCATATGCTAAAAGTGAAAAAGAAAACCTTACAAAAGAAGAAAGAGACACGTTACATACTATTATAGATATCTTTTCAATCGAATTGAGAGGATAGAAGGAGCTATCTATGAGCAGTTTGTTTGATAAAATAAAACTCGGATTAGAACAAGCCATGGCTTATGAGCGAGGCGAAATCGAGGCGAGAGTTTCAAGGGGGTATATTGCTCCTTTGGAAAGTTTTTCTGCTGAAGAAATTAAAGAAATTCGCAAAAGTACAGGTTTAACTCAATGGCTCTTCGCTCAATATATGGGCGTATCCGTTAAAACCGTTGAAGCCTGGGAAGCCGGAAGAAACACCCCGAACGGAACAGCTTGCAGAATGCTGGCTATAACAAAAGCAAACCCTGCCTTTCCTTCCGAAATGAAAATTGTAGAAATTACCCCGCCCAAAACAGAAAGGAAGGAGAAAAATTCAATTCAAAACTCAAAGAACTAAACAAACGAAACGCCCCGGGATTCCGTCTTTCTATCGGAATCCCGGGGCTTCTTTATTTTTTAATCTTTATTGATTTTTTAATCTTTATTGAAAATTAAAGATTCATGCTTGCGACGGTAACCGTTGCGATGTGGCTCTGAACGCACAGATTGGCGGTTTTTTCGCGTTCGGGGACAAATTTGATTACGGGAGCTTCGAGTTCCTCGATTTTATCGATTTTGCC
>JAJWOJ010000356.1 GCA_021635425.1 Clostridiales bacterium
GAAAGTTGGGGTGCGGACGCCCGCGACCTTTGCGACATTGTAAATATCGTTTCCGCAGGTGATACAAAACTTGCTTTGCCGTTTTACACGATAGAAGATATGGTGTCTGAAATAGCGTTTAATCGCTTTATAGCCCTATATTACGATTTTCGTTATCGTCGCGGCGACAATACTTTGCTCGTGCATATTTTGAAATCCGTAACCGCGTGGCTATGGAAACGCAACGCCCGAATTTACAACAAATACGGTTATTCAATCGTCAAAATAGAAAAGGAACGCGGCACGATGGACGGTAAGCCCGAAAACAAAAAGTATTTCTTGATGAACTACAAAATTTATCGTAATCGTTTTACAACCGACTGCTTTTCGGACTATTTCAACGACTTGGCGAGCCGCACAAACGTAGGTCTTATGGACTATATCGAATACGCAACGGAAAAAGCGAGCGTGGAAGAACTGAAATCGCAAAACAGTTATTTCGTAAACGGTCTTTACCGCGACGAGGAGGTGTGATATGCCATACGGAGAAACAAAAGTTTATTTCGACGGTAGCCATTATATTGCAATCCCGCACACGGAAAAGCCGTACAGGAAACGACCGAAACGCGTTGAGAAAGAAATTACGGTCGCTGACGACGGCGAAAAATTAACTCCCGTCGAAGAAAAAACGGATAGTCCGCCCGTGGAAACGGAAACGCAAATTACGCTCGAAGATTTAGTCGAAGAAGCGCAAAACCCGCAGAAAACGACGGAAGAAAACGAAGCGCCGTCAAAGCCCGTAAAAACGGTTAAGACGACGAAAACGCAAGTCTTTGACAAGTTCTATACCGAGAGCCTGAAACTGCCTAAGACGGCAAGAAAACGCTTTATAATCGAGGGTATGAGATCGTTCTTCAAAAGCGCGGAAGCGACCGAAACTTACGTTGCGCTGAATATGGAACGTAAGTATAAAAATCTCGTTGCAAGACGAGTGCGACTCGTAAGAAAAGTCAATCTTCAAACGTTTAATTATTTCGTAACTCTGACGTATAACGACGCTATCCACACCGAAGCGACGTTCAGAAAAAAACTGCGGACTACGCTCGGGCATTTAAGCAATAGAAAAGGCTGGAAATATGTCGGCGTTTGGGAACGAAGCCCGAAAAAGCAACGCCTTCACTTTCATGGCATATTTTATATACCCGATGACGCCGCGCTCGGGAAAATGACGGACGTAGAAAGTTACAGTTTTTCCGAACGTAAAAGACAAATAACCAAGCAAAGCGAATACTTTAATCTGCATTTCGGACGTAATGATTTTCGTCCGATAGAAGATAAAACAAATATCGGCGAAGCGGTGGCGTATATTATCAAGTATATTGAGAAAAGCGGCGAAAAGTTAGTTTACTCTCGCGGACTACCGCAGTTTTTCATATCCGACATTATGGACGACGATATCGCCGCTCCTATCGGGCTTGAAGATAAAAAACTACTGCTGTTCGACGATTTTATATGTTGGGACGAAGGCTGCTATATGGGCGAAGTGAGCAAAGAAGTGATAAGCCAAATGCGCAAAAGTAATTAAGCGAAAATCCGCACCTCAAAATACGGACAAAAAACGGAAAATGCCGTAAACGAAGAATAGCGGTGATTCGCCAAGCGGGTTAGCGGCGAACACCGCTTTCGTTACGCTTCCGTTTTCCGTTATTTCGGTCGGTTCGGTTAAGTTTAGGCGTGGCTTGTCTTCGGCGAGGCGCAGCCGAGCCGACTTGTATCAAGACAAGCCACGCCTAATTGCCAACGTCGCAAAAACCTTGCGAGTTTGAGATTGATTTTACGGTCAATTTCAGGGTGTAATTCGGCATAAAAAAAGGGAGCGTTAAAACTCCCTTTCATAGTCGTTTTATTCAGTTGTTCGGCGTATAAAATTTGCCGTTTACTTCGACTTTGCCGTTTTCAATCGTCGGCTTTCCGGTTGCATAGGCGCGAAGAATGATTTTCTCCGGCTCGACTTCTGTTTCTTTTTCGATATTGCCGTCAAAAAACGTTTCATCATTGCCGACTGCCAAAACCTTAAAGCCTTTCTGAACCATATACGCCTAGAACTGCCATAGTTTCTCGAATTTGCCGTATGAGTCCATAATGACGGATATGTTTTGTTCGGGGTGATATGCGGTTATTCTAAAATAATTTGTCATAGTAAAATCTCCTTTGCGTCTATGCCGCTAATTGTTTTAGTTTTCTGTTTGCGTAAGGCAGCCATTTCTTGTTGACGAATTCCATTACGCTTTCGTTTGGTTTGCTGTCGTGGTCGCCGTAACATTGAAGCACCTTTTTGTTTTTCAAAGAGTATTCGACCGTTACAAGCGGTTTTTCGGGTTCTTCCTTAGTTCGGATAAAGAAAATAAGCGATTCTTCACGAGCGAATTTTTGGTCGTAACCCATACGTCCCACGCAATGGTGAAGCAACTCGCCTTCGCGCGTTAAATCTGACGGCTTTTGTGCGATAATCGCTATATAGACCGACTTCTTGTCGTATTCAAGTCCTAAATATTTGCTTGCCACGGCAGCGAATTTATCGTAAAACTCTTTGCGTTCCTGCTCGTCTTTCAATGCTTTTGCGGAGCGATATT
>JAJWOJ010000357.1 GCA_021635425.1 Clostridiales bacterium
TAGTGCCTTCCGGTATGTAAAAAACACCGTGAAAGTGCAGTCGTTTTTTCTCCGGAGAACGCTCCCAAACGCCTATATATTTCCAGCCTTTACGCGAGCAAAAATGACTCAGACAACTCTTTAATGATTTGCGAAAGGATTCTTCGGTATGCTTCTTGCTATCATAGGTGAAAGTGCAAAAATAGTTGAAGTTTTGCAAGTGGATTTTTCGCCATAATCGTATGCGCCTGCATATCAAATTTCTTAGTTTGCGTTCAAGGTTTTTCGTAACGTATTCCTCGGTTCTTTCCTTGTTGGGAAAGTGTTCGTTCATACCGTTTACAATAAACCTTTTACGTTCGCCTTTTCGCATTTCCTTGGACTTTTCGTATAGTTCTTCAAAGAGTTCTTTTCTCGTCATTTCACGCGTCGTCGGTTGAGAAGAAGTCGGCTCTGTCGTCCTTTCTTCCCTTGTTTCTTCCGCAGGCTGTTGAGTTGACTCAACTTCCGTTTCAGACGGCTCGGGAAAGGGCTTGTCGCCGTTTTCTTCTTCAACCTTATCTACGACGACAATCTTTTCTTCTAACGGTTTAAGACGCCGTTTTGTCGGTCTGGTAGTGTGAGGGATTGCTATGTAATGCGATCCGTCAAAGTAAACCTTGGTTTCGCCGTATGGCATTTTGACCTCCTTTATTGCAAAAGAGATGCCGACGCCATTTCAATTACGTTTTCGCAGAACTCTATTCGGTGTCGGCATTCTTATACAATGCGTTAATAAAATAACTGTTCTGCATTTTCAGTTCCGTTACGGTTGCTTTTTCGGTTTGATATTCCATATAGTCGTTCAGTCCTATTTTTGTGTTTTTCGCTATATCGTTGAAGTAGTCCGAGAAACAGTCGGTAGAAAACCTTTGACTGTAAATCTTCTTGTGCATAAGATAATACTTTTTCTTTTCCGTTTTGCCGTCCATCGTTCCGCGTTCTTTCTCAATATTCGATATGCTGTAACCGTAGTTGTTGTAAGCAATCACGGTGCGTTTGTAGAAAAAAGCAGTCACTTTTTTCAATAAGTAAATAAGCAGCGTGTTGTCGCCTCGATTAAAGCGAAAGTCGGCGTATAGGTTGATAAACCAATTAAAAAGCCACTCATTGAGCATTTCTTCAATGGTGAAAAACGGCAAGGCAAGACGAGTATTCCCCGACGATACGATATGCACTATATCGCAAAGTTCTCTTGCGTCCGCACCCCACGAAGAAGGACGTTGCTCGTCCGTAAAAACCTTTATAAACGGGTAGTTGTCTATCGTTGCCGAGTGCCTGCTCATTTTCAGCCAAGAGTTAAACAAGTCGTTTTTCTGGTTGGTTTCTTCCGTGCCTTTCTTCACTTCTTTCAGCTCGAGATTGTTACCGCGCTCTTTACCTACTTCGGTAATTGCCACCACTCCGAACTCAAAACTCCCGGCGTTGGGGTTATTCTCCAAAACTTTCTTGCCGAGCCTTAAAATGTCGAAGTCGAGAATATGGGCGTGCCTTGACGGTCGGGGATTCTTCGAGAAGAAATCCGTATTCCAAACAGGAAAGTTTCCGCCGTCTATAAGTCGATTATCTTCACGAATCGAATAATTCGCAACAATCAGACTGCTTTGAATTACGTAGACGAAATACAGTTGAGCATAAGTCGAAAGCACGTCGAAAATGTAACTCGTTTTCAGTCCGTCTCGGTAGTAAAGTCCGTATCGCTTGCTGTCGTAGCCGTAAAGTTGCAAACTGTCATCGTGGTGTTTTTCGTATCGACTGCGTTTGAGTTTTACCCACTCTTTAACAGTCGCGAGATTATACACCGTGCCGTGTTCCATACATTTACGAAGTTCCATTTCAAAGGCTATCCACCCAAAATTAGGGAACTTCATATCCGTTTCCTGCAACTTTCCGTAAGCGACGTTTCGGAACATTATTTCCTGCGATAAGGTCATATCCGTAATGATAGTGGTCTTCTTTTTGCCCATACTTCCGCACGTCATCGATACAATAGGAAGATCGTTTATAAACCCACGGTTCGAGTTCTCCATTCGGCGTAGTTTTGCAAGCGCGAGATTTCTTCTCCAACGCTCGAATAAAAGCCAAATAAAAATGAGAATTACCCAAAAGGGGACATATTTTACTACGACCTGCAAGTCTATGATCAGCTTGACGATCTGCGTGTAAATCGAGCCAAAATCAAAGGATACGGCGAAGTAAAAATAGTAAGCGAAAAACTCTATGATTATCGTTGCGAAATTCAGGTTGAAAACCCAAATTACCAGCCAGATAATCCATATAAAATTATGCTCTTTTACAAACGCCGCATACTGCCGGATAAATCGTTTCAACGGCTCGGTCGTATACCTTGTAACCGTCTTGTAAACGCGTAGCGGAAGTGTGTCTATATTATGCTTTGTGTTGTGCTTTTTATAGAGAGTTTTAAGTGCTATCCACAACGCTAAAATACACGGCAGAATGATGATGATTATCTTGGATATTTTCCCTGTCTTTTGCCCCGTTTCGCTAAGCCACGAAAGGAAGTTTTCTTTGCTTGTAAACAGTCTGAAAAAGGATATGCAATTTGCCTTGAACGTTTCAAAATCCGCAGG
>JAJWOJ010000358.1 GCA_021635425.1 Clostridiales bacterium
CGGGATCGAAAACGGTATAACCGCCGAACGGAACGTTTGTAACCATAAGGTCGAACGAGTTGTCCGCAAACGCCGTTTCTTCAAAGCCTTTAATCTGAATTTTCGCTTGCGGGTACAGTTTCGTTGCGATTTTACCCGTAACCCTGTCGAGTTCTACGCCGTAAAGTTTTGCGCCGCTTGCTATCTCTTGCGGCATAAAGCCGAAGAAATTGCCCGTTCCCGTCGCCGGCTCTAATATGCGGTTATTGCCTTTTACGCCGAAACGAGTGAGTGCTTTGTAGATACCATCGATTACGGTTTTACTTGTATAGTGCGCGTTTAGAACGCTACCTTTTGCCGCCGCGTATTCTTCTACACTCAGAACGTCTTTCAGTTCCTTATATTCGTTTTGCCAAGCAAGGTTATGTTCGTCAAAAGCCTGCGCCAAACCGCCCCAACCAACGTATTTTGCAAGCACTTTTTTCTCGTCAGCGGTTGCTTCTTTTTTCGAGTTAATCAACCTATTGACTAACTTTATGGCTTCGATGTTGTTTTTGAAACGCTGTTTTGCCCCGCCGAGTTCGCTCTGCGTAAACCCGATTTCCGTAAGGTCGGTATTGCTTTCTTTTGTGGGTTCGTTTTGCCGCTCGATAGGTTTTATTTCACCGCTTGCGATACTACTTTCCCACTCTTCGTCCTCTTCTTCGTCCAAGTCCCGAACAGGCAATGAATCGTCTTTTTCGTCCTTGTAATTCCAAAGGCAATCGGTGTAATAATTGACGTCGAAGCACTCGTCGGTCATTTCCACGTCGGAGACTTCTTCCCTTAAACACAGTTCGTCGGCTATTTCTTTTCTGTGGGCAATAACGAAATCTTTATCCGCCCCGAAATCTTCAAAGAAGGTTATGTAATTACCTTCCGTGCTTTCTTTTATACCCTCTGCAATAATGCCGTTCGCGATTTTTCTTATCTTTCCGCGTTCTTCCGGCGTTTGCTCTTTCCCTGCGATAAGCGATTCGATATACCGTCTGTCAAACGTTATTTCTATCTTTTGCATAGATAGATTCACGTCCTGCACGCCCTTTTGCTTTAAGAAGTATTTGATAAAATCTTCGCGATTGTCTTTGATAAACAAATACTCTCGGCTTGAAATATCTTCCGGCGTTACGGTTAAAACAACGTTTTTGTCATAGGTCGGCCGATACTCGTCCGCACATTTTCGCGTAAACTTATCTGCATACTCTTTTATGCGCTCGTCGCACTCTCTCAATCGCGCTTCTTTCGCCTGCCACAACGGACAATACGGAAGTTTGAACGACAGGTTTGGTGAAGAATACGGGTAAATATTGCCTTTACCCACGCTTTTTACTTCGTCGAATTTTATAAGCTCGGCGTTTACTTCTTCGTAATGCTGCGTATAAAACTGCATGGCTTCGCCAAGAAAATGCGGATATGCGCTGTATTTTTCGCCATAGGTATGCGAAGTGCCGTATTCCACGATTTGCCTTGCGATGATTTTTATAAGGTCGTCGTCGCTTTTAGCCGAACTTCTCTCTTCGCGGAATCTCACGAGAGTGTCGTATTCTTCCTTTTCCTCGTCGTTTAAGTAGTTTTCTTCGTCGATAAGGTCTGCGATTTTAACCGCCGCTTGCTCCCATTTCAAGTTCATCGCGACTTCTGTTTCGCCCGTTTCCGTGTTCTTTTTGCTGAAACGAATGCCCTTGCCGTCGTGCATTTCGTCAATTCCGTCCGGACCGCCGCGACCGCCGATTCCGTATTCTTTGCTTAAAAAACGGACGAAATCTTTTTCATACGGATTCTTCAGATATTCGGTATAAATGCGGACCTTTCCTCCGCTCACACCGCTTCCGCCTTTTAGAATTTGTTCCGTCAGCTCTTGTTCCGGCGTCTTTGTTTCAAACGCGTCGAACAAGGATTTTTGCATACTCGGTCGATTGCGGCGTTCCCAAATCGGCTTCCCCCTGTTTTCGGGTTTCGTTTCTTTGGTCTGCTTTTTATCTTCCGTTTCTTCGTCCGATTCCTCTTCTTCTGCGGCTTCAAACGCTTCTTCGATTTCTTCGTCGGTCGGTTCGTCATCCTCGGTTTCCGGCTCGGACTGTTCGTCCGATTCTTTTTCGGCAAACGCGCGCTCGAATTCTTCGCTTTCTTCTTTCGTCGCTTCCACAAGAGTATGTTCTACTCCCGCTTCCGCTCGCGAAAGAATCTTAAAAGGCTCTGCGTCCGGCTCGACGACTATTACGCTCGTCTTTTCTATGAGTTTTTCCAAGTAGGTATCCGCAACGTGATACGGATAACCGCACATCGGCACTCGTTCGGGAAGTCCTACGTTTCTGCCCGTCAGGGTTAATCCGAGAATTTCGGCGGCTTGTTCAGCCTTTTTGCCCATAATCTCGTAAAAGTCGCCCATGCGGTAGGTTACTATACAGTCGGGGTTGTCCTTTTGTATCTCCGCATACCGTTGGTAAAACGGCGAAACGGTCGGCGTTTCAACTTTTTCTTCCTGTTTTGCAGGCTGTTCGTCCGCTTTCGGAAGCACGGGTTCGTCCGTAACGTAGTCTTCTTCGGTGTCATCGATTACGGCTACTTCGTTCTTCTTGT
>JAJWOJ010000359.1 GCA_021635425.1 Clostridiales bacterium
TTGTCAAGCGACAGAATGAGTGCCGCAACGACGCCTGCCATAAGCACGATAATGAGCGTAAAGGCGATTATCCACTTAACCGCGTCGGATTTTTTGTGTTGATTGAATTCTTGATACATAATGTTTTTTACCTCCGAAATTTAGATTTTTGGGTGTAAAAAACTACGGCTTACCTAAGCAAACCGTAGTTCTCTACAAGGGGAATGCTTATCTCAAAAGCATATTAAGGAAACTCTTGTCCGACGTTCTCGCAGGCTTAATCGGGCATTCGTAAACAGTCCCGTCTTCGTCGTAAGAACGAACGGCGTAAGTATTGCCTTTCACTACCTTGCCGTGATCGTCTTTCATTTCGTAAGGAACGACGACGAGTTCCGCTTCCATAGCGTCACCGAAAACTACGTCAAGAACGTTGTAGCCGTTTTTGTCGGTGTCCTTGTTGGGCGGTGCGACCTGAATTTTGATTTCCTTGCCGCGAACTACACCTTTAATGAAGTAGGAGTAGTATTCCTTACCGTGACTTTCAAAAGTTTCTCTTTCAACCATAATGTTGTTAGCCATTACCTTTCACCTCCTTAATTTTTCTTCCCGATAGTGCGGGAGATTTTCTTTGCTTCGGCTTTGGATTTGCCTTCGCCGAGTGCCTTCTTGTATTTGAACAAGCCGGCGTGATCGGACTGTGCCTGAAGATAACCGGAGCGAAGACCTGCTTCGTAATCGGTCAGTTCCTTACCTACTTTCGGTCCGTGTTCGTGAACTTTGTTTTTGCGTTCGGATGCGTAACCCTTCGCTCTTTTGGAAGGCACGCTCCATCTGCGTTCGTTGTTATTTTTGTTTGCCATAATGTGTTTTACTCCTTTACCCGTGTAGCCGTTAGTTCAGCATAGAATTTTGATTTTATGTTGCCCGTGTTGCCGTTAGCCAAGCGAAAAATTTTGATATTAAGTTGTAGGTTTGCAAGCCGTTTTCTCTTTGTTGAAACACTCCGTTTCGTGCGACTTTTACTTTGGAAGGTGGCCACCTTTATCTTTCGAAAGTCCGCATAAAACAGTCGGTATTCTTTGCCGAAAATGGACTTGCTTTTATATTTCCATAGAGAACGCAAATTCTCTTAATGGACGATTGAATGTAACCGAAACGACAGTTAAAGTGCCGTTATAGGCTGATTAAACGCACATTTATGTGATTTTCTTAATCAATATAAGTCCTTAAATATGTGCGTGTTTTGATGCGTTTACCGTCAAGATTGTTTCTTGATTGAAACACGAACTCATAGTCGATGTCGCGCTCGGAAGTCCTGAAATAATAGGTATCGTCGCTTACCGAATGAACGTCTCCGCGATTGTTGGAACAGAGAGAAATTTTCTGCTTGACGATATAGTCCGGGGTGCGATAAACGTTGTCTGCGTTTTGAAGAAAATCAATATCGCAAACGGGTTTTACAACAGCGTGTTTTGACATATTTTTTACTCCTTTGCCCGTAACCTGATAGCACAGTGATTTTGTTATTTCAACGCCGACTGCAAGAAATAAATCAATTTGTTGTTGAGTTCCTTCATATAGTCGGTGGTGAGTTGCCATTCTTCGGCAAGAACCGCTTGCGTATTGTTGTCAATATACAGCGACACATAAAGGATATAGAGTCTTGCAGGAGCGTTTTGCATTGCCGTATTGTATCGTTCGACTTTCTGAACGATTGCAAGCGGCTTGACAGTTTTGGAACTTCTGTCGAACAGTTCTTTCATTGAGTAGTAGTAACGAATTTCTTTTAAGTCGTTTCGGACCTGAACCGTGGTAAGCATTTTTAACACCTCCTATTTTTTGTTTTTTCTGCCGAACTTCTTTATGATTGCGAGCATTGTTTTCTTTTGGTTTTCGTCGCAATTTCCGAGCATCGTTACCAATAACTCCTGCTGTTCGTCTGACAGATACTGCTTTCCAAGATAGTAATCATCTTCAACAAAGACACCGCTTTCGTGTCGACCCGAAACGGTATATACAGGGTAAGAAATCGAGAGTTCAAGAATGTCGCGCATAATGGTATATCTCGATACGCCAAATTCAAACGCAAGATTTTCCATTGTTTCGTGTCGGCGCTCACATAAAAGTTCCAACAACGCTTGGCGACGCTCGGTTGCTCTCAAATTTCTCACCTCCTTTGCCTTCGATGGCTCTATTTTCGCAGTCAACTGTTGCAGGTTTTGCAACAATTAAAAATATTTTTTTGTTTTTTTCGATTTTTCGGGAATAAAAAAAGTGCCTTGACAAACAGGAACCTCTAAGCTGAGATTCGCTGTTCGCCAAGACACTTTTAAGCCTTGTATTTTACCCGATAGGTAAGTTACGAACACTTATGCGCGAAGTATTGAAATCGGATTTACCACTCTTATTGTTCCAAAGCAACCGAAATTTGCTTACACGCACGCACGTTATTCAATTAACCGACTTTAATTTTGATAAGAATTTCCTTATTATGCTGTTTACTGAATATCTTCGCTTTACAGCGATGACAAACAACAAGGATTGCGCCGTCTTTTCGCTGATACCCGGTCGTCTTTTTATGACAACAAGGACATACGAAAGGAACAGGGTTAG
>JAJWOJ010000360.1 GCA_021635425.1 Clostridiales bacterium
AGTTTTGACGCTTTTATTACGTCGGTCAGCATTGTAATTTCCGCCGTATCGAAAAGTTGATGAACGGCGTAATAATATCGAGCCTTCTTTACATACGAACAAATTTCGTATCCGTATTTGTTTAGCAGGTCTATATCCGACGGCAATACCTTTCTCGAAACCGATATACCGCGCTTTTTCAATTCTTCGATTATTTCGTTAGTCGAAAGAGCGTGTTCTTCGTCCGTCGATCTTAGCAGTATGTCGTATAAGACTAATAATTTAATCGAACTATCCGTGTTTTTTGCCATGGTATTACCTTACAAATTAAGATTATCCGGTTTTAACAGGAAATCGAAGATATTCATAAACAATACGCCGTTGTCGTTATAATACGTAGGCGACATATCTCCCGTAATTACTATTTTTTTGAACGAATCGTCTATTCTCGTAAAAGGTCTTATCTCCTGAGAACGCTTTTCCTCGCTCGGCAAAGAGTACGCAGACTGTATATAATAGCGTTTTGTACCGAGATTACATACAAAATCGACTTCCAACTGTTTTCTGATGCCTTGTTCCTTCGTAATTACAACGCCGACGTCCACCGAAAAGCCACGCAACCTAAGTTCGTTATAGATTATATTTTCCATTGAGTGCGGTTGTTCGAACTGTCTAAAATTGATGCGTGCGTTTCTAAGCCCCAGGTCGGAAAAATAATATTTAAGCGGCGTATCTATATACGCTTTTCCTTTTATATCGTATCTCGAAGCCGATTCAACCAAGAAACAATCGGAAAAGTATTCCAGATATTTTTTTATCGTAGCCGAGGTTATATTCGACTTTTTTACCGAATGAAAAGTATTTTTCAACTTTTCGGGATTCGTAAGCGATCCGATAGACGAGGACAGAATATTAAGCAAATCTTCAAGGTCGGCTTTGTTTCTGACCTTATGCCGAGTTTCAATATCCCTGATATAAATCTCATCAAAAAGACGTTTTAGCATTAACGACTTATTCTCCGCGCCTTCCCTCAAAACAACCATAGGGATACCGCCGTAAAGCATATATTCCGTAAGTCCTTCGTATTTATCGCCTTTATATGCCGACATAAACTCCGCAAAACTTAGCGGCTGCATATGAATTTCGTCGCCACGCCCTGCAAACTCGGTGATAATATCTTTTGACAAGAACTTTGCGTTACTTCCCGTTACGTAAACGTCAACGTTATCCATGTGCAAATAACCGTTCAACACCGATTCAAAGCAGTCAAGAAGTTGCACTTCGTCAAGCAAAAGATAATACGTTTCCTTATCCGTCATCTTGCTTTGAATATACGTCATAAACTTATCGGGATCGACTTTACGCTTTTCCTTTTCAAGTGTAACGATATTTTCGCCTATCGATTTTAAGTCCACGCTCGAATCAAATGCGAATTTTATAATATGATTTTCGTCCACTCCCGAATTTTTCAAATAATCATAGAACAGCGTGTTCAATAAGTAGGATTTACCGCACCTACGAATACCCGTGATCACCTTTATAAGTCCGTTCTGTTTTCTTTCGATAAGTTGATTCAAATACAAATCACGCTTGATTTCCATTAGTTTACGCCTTTCTGAAATAGATTTTTGCTCCTTAGGGCATTTTTCTATTCTATTATACCCTGTCGAAGACAAAAAATCAAGAGTTTTGCGGCTATGAACTGTAAATTTTTAGTCTGTTTTTGGCGAAAACACTCGTTCGCCCGAATTATTGTAATTTTAGGCAATTCATATTTTAAGTTGGGCAAATGCCTTAGGTTGCCGTTTTAACTTACTCGATTACAATGTCTTTCTCTTTTTTTGCGTATCAGAAAAAGTCTTGCCGTCAAGTTAAAAAAATATGGCTTAAAACTCAAAAGTATATAACTGCAACGACAATATTTTTTTGCCGTAAGCCCCTTATTGTTTATGCCGCTTGACTGCCGCGTCTTTTTCTGATTTTTCGTGGTTGTCGAAAGACAAAGCAAAGCAAAAAAAATTGCTAAAAGAGCAAAAAAAATTTCAAACAGGAAAAAAACCTTCCTATTTAAAGTTTAGAATGTGCTCAAAAGCTAAAACAAGGAGGCTTCCGAATGAAGACAGCGGTCATATACGCCCGTTATTCAAGCGACAGACAAACAGAACAATCCATCGAAGGACAAGTCCGTGTATGTAACGATTATGCCGAAAGAAACGGTATTCTAATCGTTAATCAATACATAGACAGAGCAACTACGGGAACGAACGACAATCGCGACGCTTTTCAACAAATGCTGAAAGACAGCGATAAAAAGCAATTCGATTTCGTTCTCGTTTACAAATTAGACCGGTTCAGCCGTAATAAGTTTGAAATGGCTATGCACCGTAAGCACCTGAAAGACAACGGTATTAAAATTCTTTCCGCTATGGAGAATATTCCCGACAGTCCAGAAGGCATACTGTTGGAAAGTTTGCTCGAAGGTATGAACCAATATTACAGCGAGGAATTATCTCAGAAAACAAGGCGCGGTCAAAAAGAAACTCGTCTGAAAGGTTTACACTGCGCCGGTAAACTAAATTACGGCTATTACACCGAAAAGAAAAAGGTGTTTAT
>JAJWOJ010000361.1 GCA_021635425.1 Clostridiales bacterium
ACAATCAGAAGATTACGACGGTTATCGTCAACAAAGCGTTTAATCTTGACAATCAACAGTTCAAGATGCACGGAATAAATGTAGATCCGACGGTTGTTATCTATGTAGACGGCTCAAAAAATGAAAGTACGTTCACTTTCAATAAGAATGCGGGTAACGAATTCTTGACGGGAATCGTATACTATAAAGTTGCCGATAACCGGAATCCTAAGTGTCTTGAATGGAGATTTGACAAAAACGGCAATCTTCTCCGCGGCTCGGACGAACACAATTTCGTAAACGGGAAATGCACGATTTGCGGCGCATATAATGCGGCTGGCGTGGTGTACGGATATGATGAAGTAAGTAAGTCGTATTATGTCGCGGGTTGCGAAAGATCTTTAACGGAAGTTATCGTACTCGATAAATTCGACGACGGCGAACACGGCGAAAAAGACGTAACGTTCGTGAAGTATTGCGCGTTTAACGGTAACGGCAATATTAGGAAAGTTGTGCTTCCCGCAAGCGTAACTTCGTTCGACGGTTCCGTATTTGCAAACTGCGCAAACCTCGAATACGTTTCAATGGTTGGCGTAGCAAAAATAAACGTAACTACGTTACATGAATTGCCTCACAAAGCAATCTACGGTTCCACGAACGATCATACAAATCATAACTTTATGAACTGTCCTAAGTTGTCGACGGTCGTTGTGGGTAAAAACTTCACTGTCGGAAACGAAATGTTTATGACGACGAACGGCGACGCTGCAAGCGTTAATATTTATACTCTTGCAACGAGCGCAAGCGACGGCGGTATAACTCTTAACAAAGATAACAATGCAACGCTCACCGGTAATATTTATTATTTCAGCAAAACGGAAGTTTCGGGCGCATGGCACTATGTAAACGGCGTTGCTGTGCTTTGGGCATAAAAATTAAAACTTAAAGCCGCTCCGTCGGGTAAGTGAAATGCACCCCAGAAGTTAGACAAACTTATGGAGGTGCATTTTTTATGTCAAGGAGTAAAAATTTCAACACAAAATACTCGCCCGAATTCAAGATATCTGTTATAATAGATATGCGCGAGAACGGATTAAGTTATCAGGCGACGATGAGAAAATATTTTCCACAATTTCCGCCTAAGAACTATCCAAATAAATTAATTAATTTTTTTGTCCAAACTTTTGGGTTCACATCAAAGATTTACCCGACGGGGCGATTAAAAATTGAAATTAAAAAGAGAAAATATGACAAAAATCAATCTTTCCGAGCTTGAATATCTTGCCGTTACGCCTTATAAGAACGGCAAAATATGGAGCGAAGCTTTTTCATTTGCTTTGAAAAATTACGAAGATATAACCATTCCCGCAGGGAAATATTACGTCGATAAATCGCTTGTAGTTCCGCAAAACAGGAAAATTATCGCGGGCATCAACGCCGAAATTATTCTCATAAAGGGCGTTAAATCTCTGCTTTTAAGGAATGAAAACGTTATCGACGGGTCGGATAAGCCGATACCGAAAACTGCCGTAAAGGATGAAAATATTTCGATAACGGGTGGAATCTGGGGCGAGGAGAACGACGAAAGGCTCGGTTACGGCGAAAGCGGTTGCTTTGACGAAAATAATTCAATGGTCGGCGTTTCGACGTGCTTTCTGTTCAGCAACGTAAAAAACCTTACTCTTAAAAATCTCACATTCCGTCACACCGCGGGTTTTGCGATTCAGATGGGCAATATAAGTAATTTCGCGGTGGAAAATATTTGTTTCGACGGGTGTTACGCCGACGGGTTGCATATAAACGGCGGCACGGAAAACGGAACGGTAAAAAATCTTTATGGTCACACCGAGGACGATCTTATCGCCTTAAACGCTTACGATTGGGATAATTCGTCGATAAATTTCGGTAAAATCGAAAACCTTGTCGTTGACGGCGTTAAATGCGAGACGGGCGGCAACGTTCATAAGTCTATCCGTATTCAACCGGGTATTTACCCCTATAAAAACGGCGAAAAAGAGGACTGTTTCGTAAAAAATCTTACAATTAAAAACGTTTCGGGCGTGGCGTGCTTCAAAATGTATCTGCAAACTCCCGCATATACAACCGTTCCCGAAAAAGACGTGGGCGTTGGCAGAATGGAGAATATTTTGTTCGAAAATATTTCTGCGGATACGAGCGAACCCGTCGATAAACAGCCGAATTACTTAAGCGGTAATACCGTGACGGGTAATTTCGCGACGTTCGAAATCGGCAGCAACGTTAAAAACCTTGTTTTTAGAAACGTGAACGCGATTCTTAATCGCAAAAAATATCCGAATTCGTTCTTTATGACGATAGGTCCGAAGTCGCAGTTTATAAAGGAAAAACATCTCGAACTTTTCGACCCTTACGTTTCTGCCACGGCAGAAAATATCGTTTACGACAAAGTGTCTGTGAACGGCGAGAAAATCGACGTTTTGACGCCGTATATAAAGCAGGTGGAATTCGATAATTTATATCCGTCCGCCTTGCCGTTCGGAAAAGGCAAAATCATATCAGTTTCAAAGGAGAAAAAGTAATGAGTAAAGGAAGATTTACAATTCCTACGGACGAAAGTTT
>JAJWOJ010000362.1 GCA_021635425.1 Clostridiales bacterium
CGGACTTAAAAAAATCAAAAAGAAATCGTTATCGGACTTAAAACCTTTCCCAAAATTCGATTTAGTGATAGTCGATGAGGCTCATCACGTTAAAAATACAAACACTTACGCATATCAGGCGGTAGAAACGTTTTGCGAAAACGCTACGAGCGTTGTAATGCTCACCGCTACCCCTATACAGTTAGGAAATAAGGATTTATTCACGCTATTAAATATCCTTCGCCCAGACTTGATTTACGATTACGAGAATTTTGAACGCATATCGGAACCGAATCCGTTTATAAACGAAGCTGTGAGATTTATTCGCGGAAATACCGCCGATTGGCAACAAAACGCATTGGCAAATTTAATCGCCGCGGCTAAAACAAGTTTTGGTAAAATAAATCTGTTACCTAACCCCATTTATCAAAAGACAATAGTAACTTTGCGGCAAGAAACCGTTACGCAAGAAGAACGAGTCAAACTGATAACCGATACGGAAAGCTTACATTCTTTTGCGACGATTATAAACCGTACCCGGCGGCGTGATATCGGCGCATTTACAATCAGAAAGCCCGAAACGTTGAAAGTATCTTTTACGGCAGACCAGTCTACGCTGTATAACGAGTTATTACGCATTCAGGCAAACATTTTACGGCAACTGCACGGTGACAAAGGCTTGCGTTTTATGATGACGACGATTATGCGACAGGCGTCGAGTTGCATTCACGGATTACGCCCCTTTCTCGAAGATATTCTGACGCGCCGATTCGATGAGTTGGGCTTTACGGACGGCTATATGGACGAAGAAGTCGGCGATATGTATGCGGAATACATGTCGAAGCCGCAGATTATCGAATCCGTCAGACAACTGCTTGCGTTTACCGAAGGTATGAGCAACGACGATACCAAAGTCGAAGAACTCATAAAAGCCGTTAAAAACAAGCAATCTATGCAAAACAATAAAGTTATGGTTTTCAGTAGTTTTCGCCATACTTTGCGCTATTTGTATGAAAAACTTTCAACTCAGAATATCCGCGTCGGCATTATTCACGGCGGCGTAAAAGATGAAGAACGCATTATTTTGCGTAATAGATTTAAAGCGGATAAAAATCAAGAAGATTCGTTGGACGTGTTGCTGTTTTCCGAAGTCGGCTGCGAAGGCTTAGACTATCAATTCTGCGATTGCCTCGTTAACTACGATTTGCCGTGGAATCCGCAAACAATCGAACAAAGAATCGGGCGTATAGACAGAAATGGTCAAAAAAGCGAAAGCATATCCATTATCAACATAATTACCGAGGGTACAATCGATTGCGATATATACGATCGGTGTCTTTCGCGCATCGGAGTGTTTAACTCCTCTATCGGTGACAGCGAAGAAATTCTCGGCGAAGTAACGCGCGAAATTTATGACGTGGTCGAAAAATATATTCTTAATCCGCAAGAGCGCGCTCAAAAAGAATTGCAGATTGCGGATAACGCCATTCGAAAAATGCAAGAGCAACGGCGGTTAGAAGAAGAAAAACATGCTTTCTTCGGTCTGGATTTAAGCGAAGAAATTATGCAAAAAGAATTGCAAGATGCAACGAATATTCATTTAGGCATCGACGCAATAGTCGGATTGGTTGAAACTTATCTTGAAAAGCGTTTGGGGACGGAATCTCAATACGTCGTCGGAAACGGCGTCGAAAAGAAATTACGCTTAAATGCCGATAACAGGCAAATTCTTTTGTCAGACTACAAAACGTTAGACAGACAAGTGAATCCCGTGTATCGCGCATGGGAAAATTATTTGAATAACAAAACGCCTTTCGAGCAAATAACGTTTGACGGTAAATATGCCGCCGAGCATAATGACGTAACGTTTATTATGCCGACGCACCCTCTTGTAAAGCAAGCGATTCGATATTTCGGCAATATACCGATACAATGCAATTTGGTCGTGCAGTCGGACAATTTACGGTGCGGAGAATACCCTTTTGTTATTTACGAGTGGCAATACAAAGGCGTAAAGCCGAATTGCGTACTGCAAGTCGTTACCTCCGAAGAAATCGATTCTAAATTGATGTTGGCGTTGATCTATAATGCAAAAGATCTCGGCGTAGCAGAGTCGTTTGACTGGGCGGAGTTGGAAAACAAACATTTTGCGCTTTGGAAATCGGCAAAAGAACGCTACGTTGCCGAATCCGAACAAAGTATTCGTTTCAAATTGAGCAGTTTGGTTTCAAGCCAACAAGGGCAAGTACGCGCCGTAGAAAATATTTTGTCAAAAGCGACGGACGAACGGATTATTAAAATGAAAAAGGCTCAACTCGATAGGCTTGAACAATCTTTCAACGAAAAACAAGAAAATCTGAAAGCCGAGATTGATAAGTGTGATATAGTTTCGGCTAAACTCGCCGTCGGGGTTTTACGCGTGGAGGATTAAATATGAATGCGGAAGAAAAACGAAAATTTAAGGAATTACAGGAAAGTAGCAAGGGTTTGATTCTCTCGAGGCAATTTCCCGGACTTAAAGACTTGCTATCACAGTTCTACCCTGATAAAAATCACTTTATTTATGAACTTTTGCAAAATGCCGAAGATGCAGGTGC